>JAGHZG010000119.1 GCA_017743275.1 Chloroflexota bacterium
ACCCGGGTGGTGGCGACCTGGTTCTCTATGGTGACGGTGACCCGGTGATAGCGGATGGTGAGCCAGACGGGTTCCGGGGCCGGGCCCGGGGGCCAGGGCGGCTCCGGGATGATGATGCCGTCGGCCCGTGCGGGGGCGGCGGTGGCCAGCAGGAGCATAACCCCCAGCAGGGCGAACAGATACCGGTGTCCCTTCATGGCGCCTCCTTGTATTTATTCTCACACAAAGACACAAAGACACGAAGAATTTTTTATTTTTCTCACACGAAGACACGAAGACACAAAGACACAAAATTTTTTTAATTTTTAATTGTTAATTGTTAATTGTTAATTTTCAACCTTTGTGCCTTTGTGTCTTTGTGTGAGGCCCATATGTGAGTCTTATCCTCAAGACGCCCGCAAGGAGCCGGAAGTTCCAGTTGACGTTCCGCCATAAACGGGTAGAATATCCCCGATGACCATTCTCACCTTGTTAACCGATTTCGGCACCGAGGACGAATATGTCGGCGTGATGAAGGGGGTCATCCTCTCCATCGCGCCGGACGTCCGACTGGTGGACCTCTCCCACCAGGTACCGCCCCAGGACATCCGGCGGGCCGCGTTGCTCCTGATGAACGCCGTCCCCTACTTCCCGCCCGACACGGTCCACCTGGCCGTTGTGGACCCCGGGGTGGGGACGGAGCGGCGACCGGTGGCGGTTCGCACTCCGGCGGGGACGTTCGTCGGTCCGGATAACGGCCTCTTCTCCTGGGTGCTGGCGAGAGTCCCGGAGTGGACGGCGGTGGAGATTCGGGAACCGGCCTACCGGTTGCCGCTGGTCAGTTCCACCTTCCACGGGCGGGACGTCTTCGCGCCGGCGGCGGCACACCTGGCGGCGGGGTTGCCCCTGGAGAAACTGGGGCCCCGGGTAGAGGACCCGGTCTGGCTCCCCCCGCCCCGTCTGGAGATCAGCGACTTCGTGGCAGAGGGGGAAGTCCTCTACGCCGACCGCTTCGGCAATCTGGTCACCAGCATCGGGTATCTGGTACGGAGTGAAGACACGCTGGCGCTGAAGTCAGCCTTCGGGTCCCAGGCGGTTCTGCCGGTGTTCCCTGCTGGGGACGCCGGTGTCGTGGTGGGGAACGTCCAACTGCGGGGCATCCGGCGGACCTACGGCGAGGCGGCGGTGGGGGAACTGCTGGCCCTGGTGGGGAGCAGCGGGTTTCTGGAGATCGCGGTCCGCCAGGGGAGCGCGGCGGCGGCCCTGGGCGCCGTCCCCGGCACCCCGGTGACCCTCATTTTCCGGCTGAATCGGGGATAGGACGCGGATAACCGTGTCTATCCGTGAAACCCGTGTTCATCTCACGTTTCACGCATCACGTTTCACGACTCACGTTTCACGCATCACATTTCACGCATCACGCGGAGGTTTGACTGTGGACGAACTCATCATTGAAGGGGGCGTGCCCTTGCGGGGGACGCTGACCCCCAGCGGGAACAAAAACGCCGCGCTGCCCGCGCTGGCCGCCTGTCTGCTGACCGACGAGCCTGTGATCCTCCACAATCTGCCCGACATCCAGGACGTCCACACCATGCTGGACCTGCTGGCGGACATCGGCGTGCAGGTGGAGCGGCTGGACACCCACTCCTGGCGGTTACAGGCGCAGGAGATTCGCCTGCCGCCCTTCGCGCGGGAGAAGTTCCGCCGCATCCGGGGCTCCATTCTGCTGGCGGGGCCGCTGCTGGCCCGCATGGGCTGGGTGGAGATACCGCCCCCCGGCGGCGACGTCATCGGGCGGCGGCGGGTGGACACCCACTTTCTGGCCTTCCAGGAACTGGGCGCCGAGGTGGACGTGAACGACCTTTTCCGCCTCAACGCCCGGCAACTGCGCGGCGCCGACATCCTGCTGGACGAGGCGTCCGTCACCGGCACGGAGAACGCGGTTATGGCGGCGGTGCTGGCGAAAGGGACGACCGTCCTGCGCAACGCCGCCTCCGAGCCCCACGTGCAGGACCTCTGCCACCTGCTCAACGGAATGGGCGCCCGGATTGAGGGCATCGGTTCCAACGTCCTGACCATTCACGGCGTGGACCGGCTGGGCGGCGGGGAGTTCACCATTGGCCCGGACCACATAGAGGTGGGGAGTTACATCGCGCTGGCGGCGATGACGCGGGGGGAACTGCGCATCCGCAACGCCGCACCCCACCACCTGCGGATGATCCGCCACGTCTTCTCCCGCCTGGGGGTGGAGATTCAGGTGGACGGCGAGGACGTAGTGGTGCCGGCGGAGCAGCCCCTGGAAGTGGTGCCGGACATCGGCGGGGCCATCCCCACCATCGCCGATGCCCCGTGGCCGGCCTTCCCCGCCGACCTGATGAGCATCGCCATCGTCCTGGCGACGCAGACGACGGGGACCGTCCTCTTCCACGAGAAGATGTTTGAGAGCCGCCTCTATTTTGTGGACAAGTTGATCTTCATGGGCGCGCGCATCGTCCTCTGCGACCCCCACCGATGCGTTGTGCAGGGGCCTTCCCGTCTTCAGGGGGACGTATTGGTGAGCCCCGACATCCGGGCGGGTATGGCGCTGGTAGGGGCGGCCCTCTGTGCGAAAGGGCAGAGCGTCATCCGCAACGTGGAGCAGATAGACCGGGGGTACGAGCGGGTAGAGGAGAAACTGCGCTCCCTGGGGGCGCGGATAGAGCGGGTAAAGAGATAAAAGAGAAAAAAGTGACGGTCACCTTTGAGGTGACCGTCACTTTTTATCAGGTTATCAGGTGGGCCCGGCAGGATTCGAACCTGCAACCAACCGGTTATGAGCCGGTCGCTCTGCCGTTGAGCTACGGGCCCGGCTGAAGACCGCGAACGCAACCAGACAAACCGAATCGTCACGCTTCATAGATTACTCGCAGGTCGCGTCGGATTTCCTCCCGAAGGTAGGGGCTGATCGCTGCTTCAGTGAGCAAGTCCACCCTTCTGCCTAATGCTTCTGACAGTTGTCTCTCCAAAGCGGCAAATCTCAGCAAACTGATTCGTTTAGAGAACTCCACCACCAAATCAATATCGCTCTGCTCTTCGGCCTCCCCACGCGCTGCAGAGCCGAAAAGGGCGATTCGCACCACATCGTTCTGACGACAGAATTCTATCAGTTTTTCTACAAATGGCAAACTCTCTACCATTACTCAAGCGCCCAACGACAGGTACGTCTCGTCTCATCATAGAAAATTGCCTTGTCCTCAGGGAAGATAATAGAAGCCGTGCTCAGAATCTCTTTGCGTCGTATCCAGTTCTGACTTCGTTCAATGGCGCGCCTTGTCACCAGGTCAACATCCCGCTGAAGAATGGCCTGGAGTTCCTGTTGCATTCTGATATGATCCAGCAAACTCCACTCTGCGGTGTCATCAAAAGCCACGATTACATCAATATCGCTCTCTGGACTAAAATCCGCGCGTAATGCGGAGCCAAAAACCGCCATTTCTTGAATCTTCCAGCGCCGACAGAATTCGGCAATCTTATCCATCGGAAGCATTTCCACCCAATTTCTCATCGTAAATCCCCGGGCCCCGTTCACCGATGGGGGAACAGCCTGATTCGGCGACAGATGGCAGACCGTCAGCTGCAACTGATTGTCACGCCGCACTGGACGCCGCACGTCGCGAGTGCCAGTCTTCCTGTAACCAATACACCGACCACCATGCACAAAGTGACCCATCCTGGCGTAGCACCCCGATGGCTCGTTCATCGAGTTCGATTCCCTTCTGCAACCAGTACTCATGGAGTATGCTGTAAACGACTGAAACAAGCTTGTCCATCGGCAGTAGTGCTTGCTCACCTATACCGGCTGTCACCGCTTCGCGAAGGTTCGTAAACGCTTCATGGGCGAACTCGAAGACGACCTCCTCCGTTGTGATGCCGAGTGTCTGACTGTCAGCGCCATACACTTCTTCGACCAAGCCCACAATACCACGATTGGCCACCAGCAGATGGTCGAGCGTCTCGCGAGCGAGGGCAACGACGCGGGCAACATCAGAAGGATTACCGCGACGGTGTAATAACCGCTGGAGCATCCTCGCCACAATAAGCCATTTTGCAGCCGAACGATCGTCTATTCCTGTGGCAAGCTCTGCAAGCCGTGTTTCTAGTGCTTTTATGGACTCATCGAGTTGGGCCTCACCTACTCGGGCCATCTCCGCGGCTGCCCAAGATCTATGGGATGCAGTATCCCACTTACGGGCTTGGTCGTCTTGTATAGATATCTGCGACGCTAGGTCTAATCCGTACTCCTGTTGAAGAATGTCACAGATGGCTGACAGGAGGGTAGAGGCAGAAGGCCTGACTGACGGATCTGGATCTAGCGCTTTCTCAATGAGATCTCGCAGGCTCGCTGGCTGGAATTCGAGATCTCTAGTTTCTGAGGTTGCCCATGCTTCCCACTTCTTAGCGTTCCACTTCTTCGCGAGGACCTCCGTGACATCGCCCGCCGGATGTCTTCCAGAGAAGAGTTCACAAGCGATGACACCTACGGCGAAAATATCGCTCGCTTCAGGCACCACAGTATTGCGGAACCGCTCTGGGGCCAAATATGGGCGCCACGCGTGGTACGTCCCCCCACCCTGGGTCCAGATATCAGCCCAGCCCAGATCAGTGATGCGCGCTTGCCAATAGTGGGCCTTGCTTGGAAAGCCTTGTCCATCAGGCAGAACGAAGCGCGCACGAAGATCGCTGAGCAGAATGTTATCTGGCTTTAAGTCGCCATGCCCCTGGATGCCGTGTTCATAAAGCCACCGGAGACCGGAGCATATTTGTGCAAGGGTGATGAGGCGGTCCACTAGCGACATGTTGATCTCACCTTTGAGGCATGCCGAAAGGCTAGCATCGCAAAACGGCATGCGTACCAGTGGCAAAACTTCGAACTCACCCGCGAGATCCGTAGAGGAAGCAAACTCGAGCCCAAGAGCCGGCAAGACATGGTAGTGATGAGGGATATCGAGCCAAAGCCTCATCTCCCGCTCAAACAGGCGCTTTAAGTCGCGGCCGCCGGGTTTGAGTTTCTCAGGGTTCAGAGTCTTGACGCAAAACCTCTGCGGAAAAACGTTGCTCTTCTTGGCTTCAAGGACGAACACGAGACCGTATGTCCCCTGCATGTGTCTCGTGGGTTCATAGTCTAGCCAACGCTTACGGAGCCAGGACTCAAGGACCTCAACGCTCATTTGATACTCTCTCCGTTCCGGCGGCATAACGATTGGCGCATCAGCCGCAGCGCGGAGCAGGCGAAGCGAGCGGAGCGTGTCGGCTGGTCGGATAGCGGAGATTTGTTGTTTTACTTGAGGAGCCGTTCAGGATTATCTCGCCACAATTTGTAGGCCTGCTGCGCCCGCCGTCGGATTTCGGGGGGCAAAGCCCAGTAATGTTGCCAGAATGACGGCGTGGTCTGCGATTTCATGAATGCTCAATGAACCTGCCGTGCTCATCAAACATCGGCAATGCTTTACCTTCACTGATCTCCATTTCAACCGCCGCCACCAGTGCCGCTAACTTATCATCGTCGGTTGCCGCAAATTGCGCATCCCATATCGCTTCATCGTCTAAACAGCAAAATTCGGGCAATACCATCACCCTCTTTCGTAGGAGTGCGCCGATACCAGAAACTCCCTCACCATCCGTACCTCGGACACGATCAGGTCGGTAGGGTAATCGGGTGGTCCAGATGTGAAGGCATCAGATAGAAGCCCAGAGCTGCTGTATCCGGGCACGCACCTGTGCCCAATCACCGGGTGGTAATGCTCCCAACCTGCGTTCTACCAGTCGCTTTTCCAGCGTCGCTACTTTGTGCACCCGCACCACAGACAGGAGCAATAAACCTGCTTTTTGCCAATCCGCAAGTTCAACATCAAAAAGTGTGGCTCATATCGGCTTTGAGGTGAAGTGGCGAAATTGAAAACATCGTGGTATGCT
>JAGHZG010000120.1 GCA_017743275.1 Chloroflexota bacterium
CCCGATGATGTTGCGGATGGGGGTGTCCCGGTAGGTGAACTCCTGGGTCTCCACGGCCCAATCCCACACTTCCAGGTGGGCGATGATGGCGTCTCCGGCCGCACGGATGGCGGGGGAGCCCGTGGGCCGGGGCCCCAGGGCACACTGCTCCAGGACGTGGGCGTAGGCCTGCTCGCCGCTGAAGGTGCGCAGGGGCGCCGTGCCACAGGCCGTCAGCAGGAGCAGAGCAATGTACACCCAAAACTTCACGCTTTCACGCTTCACGTTTTACGTTTCACGTTTTACGTTTCACGCTTCACGCTACAGGACGAATTCCCCATTCCGGTAGAACAGTTCCCCGTCTACCCAAACCTCGCCGCCGTCCCGCATGTCGCAGATCAAGTCCCAGTGGATGGCGGATTCGTTCCGGCTGCCGGTCTCCGGGTACCCGGCGCCCAGGGCCAGGTGGAAGGAGCCGCCGATTTTCTCGTCAAAGAGGATGTTCTTGGTAAACCGCTGGATGCCGGAGTTGGTGCCGAAGGCGAACTCGCCCAGGTAGCGGGCGCCGGGGTCAGCATCCAGCATCTGGAGGAGGTACTCCTCGTTTTTGCGGGCCGTCGCCCGCACGACCCGACCGTCCTCAAACCAGAGTTCCACCCCGTCCACTTCCCGCCCGCCGGTGATGGCCGGGTAGGTGAAGCGGACCCAGCCCCGGGCGCTATCCTCCACCGGGCCGGTGAAGATTTCGCCGTCGGGCATGTTGTGGCGGCCGTCGCAGTTGATGAAGACGCGGCCCTCAACGGAGAGGGTCAGATCGGCGTTGGGGCCGGCGATGCGGACCTCCCGTTTTCCCTTCAGCCACTCCACCAGTTGCTGCTGGCGCTGGTGGACCTCCTGCCAGCGGGCGACGGAGTCGTCCCCGTTGCAGAAGCACGCGCCGTAGACGAAGTCCTCGTAGTCCCGCAAACTCATATCCGCCTCCTGGGCGTAGGCGGCGGTGGGGTACAGGGTGGCGACCCATTTCAGTGCTCCGGTGGCGCCCCGCTGCAGGTAGGTCTTGAGGATGGGGGCTAATGCCTGGCTGCGGCGCCGCTGGCGGGACGGGTCTATGCCGCTCAATTCGCGGGTGTTGCGGTCGGAGCGGACGCTGATAATGGCATCAAACCGCTCCACAACCAGTTGGTTGAGGGGAGAGACGAAATCCAGTTGGGCGTCGGAGGCCAGACGGAAGAAGGACTCCTCGGCGCCGGGGAGACCCACCAGCAGGTGGGGATGGCCGCCGGCCCGGAGGACCTCTTCGTAGACGGCCAGGAGCAGAGGGGCCGCTTCGGGCGTCCCCTGGATGGCGACCAGGTCGCCGGGCTGAATGGATGTGGAGTACCGGACCAATACAGCGGCAAGTCGTTCTGCACGCGGATCGGCCATCATTGGCTCCTTGAGAGAGATCACAGGCAGGAAGAGTGTAGCATAATTCCGGGGTTTGGCAAGCGGGGGGAAATGTTATCCACGAAGGGCACGAAGGACACGAAGGTTTTTTTATAATGCAATGTGCCAGGCACTTCCAGAAGTGCCTGGCACGTTCATAACAGGGCTTGCAGGAGAATACGGACGGCTCCCTCCACGTCCTCCCCGTCCACCATCTCGCTGGGCGTATGGACGTACCGGCAGGGGATGGAGAGACAGCCGGAAGGGACGCCCGCGCGGACCAGTTGCATCGCCGCCGCGTCGGTGGTGCCCCGCTCCAGGACTTCCATCTGGTACGGCACGCCCGCCGCCTCCGCCGCCCGCACCAGCCACTCCCGCACTGCTGGGTGGGCAATCATCCCCGCATCCTGCACTTTGACCGCCGGCCCCTTGCCCAGTTCCACCGCCATAGGCCGGCTCTCCGGCGTGTCCCCCGTCCCGGTCACGTCCACAGCAATCGCCATGTCCGGCTCAATGCCGTAGGCGGCCGTCCGCGCCCCCGAAAGGGTCGTCTCTTCCTGCACGCTGAAGACGAAGTGGACTTCGTGGGGCGTCCGCTCCAGCCGCCGCAGCGTCTCCACCAGGACGGCGCAGCCGATGCGGTCGTCCATCGCCTTGGCGACCCACCGCCGGCCCTGGACCGCAAAGGGCCGCTCAAAGATGGCCGCATCCCCTACCCGCACAGGGCAATCGCCCCGCCCGGTGGCACCCACGTCTATGTACAGTTGCTCAAAGGTCGGGACCTTGTTGGGGTCCTCCCGCTTCTCCGACCCGATGACGCCCAGGGTGCCGTTCTCAAAGCGGACGCGCGCGCCCAGGCAGGTGAGAGGCGAGACGCCGCCGATGGGGGTGAAGCGCAGGAAGCCCTTCTCGTCCACGTAGGTGACCATCACGCCGATTTCGTCCATATGGGCCGCCAGCATGATGCGGCGCCCGCCGCCGGTCCCCCGCCGGACGGCGACCAGACTCCCCAGCGGGGTCACCCGAACCTCGTCGGCCAGTGGGGCGACGAGATCGCGCAGGACGGAGCGGATGGTCTCCTCAAAGCCCGAAGGGCCGTAGGTTTCGGTCAGTTGACGGATCAGTTCGTCCACAATGGCCTCCTTGACGCTCAACGTGCCAGGCACTTTCAGAAGTGCCTGGCACGTTACCGCTATATTCGCAGCACATCCGGGGTGAGGCGGGCCAGGCTCTCCCGCATCAGCCGGACGGTGTTCTCCAGGTCGGCGGGCGACAGCAGACTGACCGGGCTGTGGATGTAGCGACAGGGGACGGCGACGGTGCCACAGGGGATCCCCTCGCGGGCCAGGTGGATGGCGCCGGAGTCGGTGCCGCCGATGCCCGGTTGTTTGAACTGGTAGGGGATGCCCAGCGCCTCCGCCGTCTCCACCAGCAGCCGCAACAGGCCCCGGTGGGCGATGAACGTGCGGTCCATCACCGTAATGGCCGGCCCCTTGCCCAACTCGGATGTGGGGCTCGTGTCCTTCTTTTTGGGCAGGTCATCGGCGATGGTGCCCTCCAGGGCGAAGGCGCAGTCGGGGCGGTTGGCGTAGGCGGCGACCCGAGCGCCCCGCAGCCCCACCTCCTCCTGGACGGTGAAGACGGCGTAGAGGTCGTGGGGGAGGCGGTCGCCGCGCACCAGTTCCGCCAGCACGGCACAGCCCGCCCGGTCGTCAAAGGATTTCCCCTTGACCAGCGCTCCCACTTCCTCAAAACGGGTGGCGAAAACCATCGGGGTGCCCAGGGGGGCCAACTTCTGGGCCTCCTCTTTCCCCCTTGCCCCGATGTCCACCAGCAACTGGTCTATCTTGACGACCTTCTCGTCCTCCCCCTGCTCCAGGAGATGGACGGGTTTCAGGCCGATGACGCCGGGGATACGGTCCGGCCCCACCCAGACCTGCGCGCCGGGGAGGACCCGGTCGTCTATGCCGCCGATGGCCCGCACCCGCAGGCCGCCGGACTCGTCGTGCCCGACGACCATCAGCCCAATTTCGTCCATGTGGGCAGCCAGGAGGACCCGCAACCGGTTCGGGCCCGTCCCTTCCCGGAGGGCGTGGAGGTTGCCCAGCGCGTCCACCCACACCCGGTCGGCGTATCCCTCCAGTGCCCGGCGCAGGACCTGCCGGACCTCTTTTTCGTGGCCCGAAGGGCCGAAGGCTTCGGAGAGTTTCTTTAGAAGTTCCACGGTTCGCCTGCCTGAGGTTTGCTTTGCTCAATCAAGCGGTCGGCAAGATCCGTAAAGAACTGGATGAGGGTTTCTCGCTCTACCGGTGGATGTGTCTCGGGGATCGCAGAGATATGCCGTACCTGAAGCAGGGCTCCGGCCAGATAGAAGGGAACCAAACCCGTATCCTTCTGCCGGGCCATCTCTATCAGGGTTTCAAAATCCAATCCTTCTCTAAGGATGAAATACAGGTCCACAAAATCTTTAGGCTCACTGCGGCCCAGTATGGCCGTCAACTTGTTGGCTGCGATGTTTTCCAGGCTATCCACCACGATGTTCTGACACTGCTGACGTTGACCAAATTGAGGGCCAAAGTCCCGAACCAGGTCCACCTGCAGTGTTTCGCCTTCCCGGTCCCGAAACAGGAAGCGGTGAAAGTAATCTGTGTGACGGGCCAGAGGGATTTCCCATCCCAATTCCCGCACCACAAGAGGGATCAGACGGGCCCCTTCAGCCAAAGCCAGATCGTCCAGGGTAAAGAGGTCCAGGTCCACACTCAACCGGTGATGAAGATAAAAAGCCGCCAGCGCAGTACCTCCGGTGAGAAAAAAAGACTGTCCTGCCTTGAGGCGGAAAAAACGGTCCAGAAACGTTTTCTGAAGCGGGGTCAGCCAGGGATTATCCGCGATCACCCAGCCACCTCTTCAGGGCATACTCCCAGAGTTCCCGGTCCCGCGGTGAGCGGAAGCGGATGTGCTCAAAGTCCTGGGCAATCTGCCGGGGCGTCAGGTATTGCCAGATTTCCTCCCATGGAGCATATTCCAGGATACGGCCAATCAGCCAGGCCCGCTCTGTCGGAGTCCCCTCTCGGAGAATCCGCCGCACGTCTTCCTCCGAGAAATCGTAGTCCCAGAGGAACGATAAACGCTTCCCCATCCCTACTCATCCTCCCATCGCGGCCGGAAGTCCGCCTCCAGCCCGGCGGCCAGGAGCGCCAGCAGCCGCCCGGCCCGCTCCACATCCTTCAGCGACACCGTCTCCACCGGCTGGTGCATGTAGCGGAGCGGGATGGAGACCAGGCCCGTGGGCACCCCTTCGCGGCTCACCTGGATGGCCCAGGCGTCGGTGCCGCTGCGGCCGGGAACGGGGTCTATGTGGTACGGGATTTCGTTGGCCTCGGCGACCGCCTTCAGCCGTTCCACCACCGCCGGATGGAAGTTCGGGCCGACACCGATGGCGACCCCTTCCCCCAGCGGGAAGGTCTGATGGTTGGGCACCCCCGCCTGCCGCCCGAAGGTGACGTCCACCGCGACGGCCATATCGGGGGCGACGCCGTAGGCGGCGGTCGTGGCCCCATAGAGCCCCACCTCCTCCTGGACCGTCGCCACGGCGACCACATCCCAGGCGTGGGACGCGCGGGCCAGGTGCTCCAGGGCCAGGGTCACCACCGCCACGGAGACCCGGTTATCCAGCGCCTTGCCCGCCAGCAGGCCGTTTTTCAGTTCTACAGCCTCCCGCCGGAACGAGATGGGGTCGCCCACCCGGACGAATGCCTTCACCTCCTCCTCCGGCAGTCCCACGTCCACGAACAGTTCCTCCCAGGGGAGGGTTTTATCCCGCCGGTCGGGGGGGACGACATGCGGCGGGCGCATGCCCACGACGCCGGGGAGGTCCTGCCGCCCGTGGACGACCACCTCCGTCCCCGGCAGGATGCGCCGGTCGGCCCCGCCGACACGGGCGATGCGCAGGAACCCCTTCTCTATGCCCGTCACCCGCAAGCCAATCTCGTCCATATGGGCGGCGAACATCAGCGTAGGGCGGGGCTCCGGCCCCCGGCCGCGTCGGCGGCCCATCAAACTCCCCAGACTATCGGTCTGGAGTTCATCCACCAGCGGGGCCCAGAGATCGCGCACCAGGGCCCGCACGGGCTCTTCATGACCCGCCAGGCCCGGAGTTTCAGAAAGTTGTTTCAGCAGACGAAGTGTCTCCATTTGGTTATCAGGGACTCCTGTTTTTTGACCACGGACCACAGACAACAGACCACGGACCACAGACAACAGACCACTGACCACTGACGGCTGACGGCTAACGGCTGACGGCTAACGGCTAACGGCTAACGGCTAACCACTCACCCTAAAAAGCGGGGGATGGTGGTGTGGGGGATACAGGTGTCTCCGTTGGCGTCCCGGTTGGGGTTGCAGTATTCGTCGGCGTTGGAGTGGGTGTCTCCGTCGGCGTCGGGGTGGCCGTGGGCGTCGGCGTTGAGGTGGGGGTCGCCGTCGGTGTGGGAGTGGGGGTCGCCGTCGGCGTGGGAGTGGGC
>JAGHZG010000121.1 GCA_017743275.1 Chloroflexota bacterium
ACAATTGCGATCATCCATTGACAAGTGTATACCTTGTGGTACAATCTTACCAAGTGTATCACATTGTGTCCCAGTGAATGACACCTCAAAATATCCGCAGGGGATTGCGAAATGTTTAAACCTCAGCCCGTGAACTTCTTTGAACTGACCCGAATGCTCCAGGAGTTTGAGCGCAAATACGGGTATTCCACCATAGAGTTTTACCGTCGCTTTATGGCCGGCGAACTGGGCGATGACGAAGAGATGATGCTTTGGGCTGGCCTGTACCACCTGTATCTGACCACAGAACCCATCCGCCAGTTCGCCTGTAAAGAACTCGTGCCCGCGTGAACATCCAGGACTACTTCGCCTCTGCAGAACGCAGCCTCCGCTCCAATCCCCTCATTGTCCGAGTGGAGAATTTTCTCTGCATCGCCTCCAACGATTTTAACGGACTGCTCCGCAGTCCGGCCCGCTTTTGGGATAGGATCTCTTTAGGTGCGTAACCTCCTTTCGCTTACGCAAACTCATACACAGGCGCGGTTCGCACCGGCTGAGGCAATGCCCGCAACAGCCGCTCAATCTGCTGCACCGTTTCGGGACTTAAAAGCACGTCACCACAGACCGAACAGACTTCTGCGGGAACGTGATCTAAAACAATCACCTCATCCTTGTGCCGGACAACATAGACGATGTAACGCTGCTCGTATTCCCCAGGACAACCAACCAGTGTGCATTTCATACTGCCCCCCTTTGAGTAGGTGTCACCCACTTCGGCGGCTTGGGCTCATAGACCGTGATAATAACGAGCATCGGTTGGGCTGTCGTACAGACAATATGCAACGGTCGGCCAGTTTGAGTTACACCACCCAGCAAGCAACACGGCCCTCGCTTATGCTCCGGATAGTTCTCAAGAATTTGTCCACTCTTAATCGCCTGCAAAATCTCTCCGTAGGAAATCGCCTCCTCCACCATTTCCTGATGAGCGTGTAGAGTAAGGCGTATTTCCCCACGAATCGCCTGTTCCCGGATCCTGCGTAGAATCTCCTCTCCCAACCCTCGGCCCCTTATCTTCAATCAACTTGTGTTCAACCTCATCTACCCTACACCACCGCATCCACCATCTCATACACCCGGCGCACGGCGTAGCCGACTTGCTGGGTGGCCTTGTTCGGGCAGACCATCGCGCAGACGCCGCAGCCCTGGCAGAGGAATTCTATCACTTCGGCGTACGGCCCGCCCGGCTCCAGCACCCGCGCCTCGTACGGGCACGCCTCCACGCAGAGCCCGCAGGCAGAGCAGATCCGGGTGTTCACCCGCGCCACCGTCCGGACGACCTCCACCTGCCCCCGGGCCAGCAGCGCCGCCGCCCGCATCGCCGCGCCCCGGGCCATCAGCACCGTCTCGTCCACCGCGCGCGGCGAGTGGGCCAGCCCGCAGACGAAAATCCCCCGCCGGGTGAAGTCCAGCGGCCGCATCTTCGGGTGCTCCTCCCGGAAGAACCCGTACGCGTCCACCGGCACCCCCAGCGCCTCCGCCAGCGCGCGGCTGTCGTTGGGCTGAATCCCCGTGCTCAGGACCAGCAGCCCCGCCGGGAGCACCACTTCCTGCCCGGCAATCGGTTCTACCAGCTGGACCGTGAGACCCTCCGGCCCCGCCGTCACCTGCGGCTTATCCGGCAACTCGTACCGCAGGAACACCACACCCTTCTCCCGCGCCAGCCGGTACGCGTCCTCCCGGAACCCGTAGGTCCGCATCTCCCGGTAGAGGACGGTCACCCGCGCGTTGGGGTTGCGCTCTTTGATCGCCAGCGCGTTGACCACCGCCTTCGTGCAGCAAATCCGGCTGCAGTATGGCCGCTCCGGCTCCCGCGACCCCACGCACTGGATCATCACCACGTCGGACGGGACTTCCTTCCCCTCCGCCAGCATCCTCTCCAGTTCCCGCTGGGTCACGACGCGAGAGTCCTGGCCGTAGAGGTACTCCGTGGGGACGACCTCGCGGCCGCCGGTGGCGACGATGACCGCACCGTACGTCTCCTCCTGCTCCCCCTCCGGCCCGACCAAGCGAGCGCGGAACTGCCCCAGCCGGCCCGAGACGGCCCGCACTTCGGTCTGCATCATCACCCGTACCCGCGGCTCCCGGCCCAACCGCTCCAGAAGCGACGCCAGCGCCGCTTGCGGGTCGCTGCCGTCCAGGATCAGATGCAGGTCGCGCAACTGGCCGCCCAGCGCGTCCGTTCGCTCCACCAGGTCGGTCGGATACCCCAGGTCGGCCAGGGTGAGCGCGGCGGTCATCCCGGCCAGCCCGCCGCCGACCACCAGTACCCTCCGGCTCAAGGGCTCCGCTGACGGCCGGAAGGGCTCCCGTCGGACCGCGCCGGCCACCGCCATCGCCACCAGTTCCCGGGCCTTCTCCGTGGCCACCTTCCCATTGCGGGCGTGCGCCCCGGCGACCTCCCCTCGCAGATTGACCAGTTCCAGCAGGTTGGGGTTGAGGCCGGCCTGAGCCATCATCTCGTGGTAGGCCTCCGTCCGGCGGATGTCGGTGTATCCGGCCAGGACGACCCGGTTCAGCCGCTCCTCCCGCACGATGCGAGCGATCTCCTCCAGCCCCCGGCGGGAAAAGCCGTCCCCCAACACCTGGGCCCGCGCGACGTTGGGCAGCGCGCGGATACGGTCCGCCACTGCCTCCAGATCAATGACCTCGCCGATCTCCCCGCGGTGGTCGCAGAGGAAGACCCCCACGCGCGGCCACTCCCAGGTGACGTCCCGCTCTTCGGGCCTCACCCCACCCCCGCCACCTTCGGCGGCAGGGGGAGGGGTGAGGACAGCGGCGGCCGCCGCCACCGCCGACGCCTCCACCACCGTCTCCGGGATGTCCTTCGGCTCCCGGAACGCGCCGGCGACAAAGACCCCCGGTCGGGATGCCCGGTCCGGCGCAAAGGGGTCCGTCACCGCGAAACCGTACTCGTTCAGGTCCACGCCCAACGCCCGTCCCAGCGCCTGCGCCCCCAGCGGCGCGCCGAAGCCCACCACCAGCACCACCAGGTCAAACTCCTCCTCCCGCACCGTCCCGTCCTCAGCGACATAGTTCACCAGCAGGTTCCGGCTCTTCGGGCGCTCGTGGACGGAAGAGACCATACTCCGGCAGTACGTCACGCCGGGAAGGGCCTTCGTCTCCTCAAAATAGGTCTCGTAGTCCTTCCCGTGGGTCCGGATGTCCATAAAGAAAACGGTGATCTCGGTATCCGGCTCCAGTTCCTTGACCACTCGCACGTGCTTGGCCGTGTGCATGCAGCAGACCGACGAGCAGTACCCCCGGCCAATGGACATATCCCGCGAGCCGACGCACTGGATGAAAGCGATGCGGCGGGGCCGCTGGCCGTCGGACGGGCGGACCAGGTGGGCGCGGGTGGAGCCCGCGAAACTGACCATCCGCTCAAACTGGATGCTGGTCAGGACGTTGGGGTAGTACCCCCAGCCGAACTCCCCCTTCAGGCGGGCGTCAAAGGGCTCAAAGCCCGGGCTGAGTACCACTGCCCCCGCCTGCAGTTGGCTCTCCGTCGGTTGCATCTCCAAGTCAATAGCCTCCGTCGGGCAGACCTCCACGCACTTCCCGCAGCGGATGCAGACGGACATGTCAATGACGTATGCGGGTGGGATGGCGCGCAGCGGCGGGCGGTAAATGGCCTTCTCCTTCGCCAGGTCTCCCTCGTACTGGCTGGGCCGCTCCACCGGGCAGACCCGCGCGCACTTTCCGCAGAGAATGCACCGTTCCGGGATCACATAGCGCGGCTTATGGTAGAGGCGGACGGTGAACGCCCCCGGCTCGCCCTCCAGCCCCACCACGTCGGTGTACGGGACAATGGTGATGTTGGGATGCAGGTCGCACTCAATGGTGGGGCAGTAGGCCGGGCGGCCCGGAACCATATAGCAGATGCCGCAGGAATCGGTCGGGAACGTCCGGTCCAGCAGGTGAAACGAGCCGCCAATGCCGGGCGCGCTGTCCACCAGGACGACGGGATAGCCTGCTTCCGCCAGCAGCAATGCGGACTGCATCCCGCCGATCCCCGCGCCGACGATCAGAATGGAGTTGGACGCTGAATTTCTGGCGTGGTCGGTCATTCGTTCCCCCGGTACGTGTTGCGAATGGCGTGAAGATGTTTAGAAGACCCCCATCTACTATAAAAGGATTCCCGTTTCTTCCCCAGTAACAGAGAGCATCTTACCAATATGACAGACGTCATATTCTCATTCGTCAGGTCTGTGCGTAAGCCTTCAAAAACTCCTCACGCAAGATTCCTGCCTGGGTACAAATCATCCGCAGCGTAGAAGCCTTGCGGTGTTCATTCGCGTCCCGTTCCTCAAACAATGCCATCCCCATCCCTCAACGCCGGTAAACCTCTTTCCGATGTGCACAGTGCAGTACAACCACTACCGACTCCTGATCGTAAATTGCGTATCGGATTCGGTAATCACCCACCCGGATCCGATATTCATTCCCATATCCTTTTAACTTCACGCAGCCGGGTGGACGCGGATTCTCCTGAAGCGCTGCAATTCGTTGAATAGCTCTCTCGCGAACAGCAGAAGGCAGAGCATCCAATTGCTTCTGGACTGGCCTGGGGATGAGAATCCGGTACCTCATGCTTGTTGCAAGCGGGCGATGTACTCATCAAGAGTGAGATAATCTCCTCGCAGGTATGCTTCACGGGCCTCTTGAATCTCCGCACGCACGAGAGGGTCCTCCTCCAAAATCTCTTCCTCCCACTGAGCAATCTGTTCGTTGAGAACGCGCCAGAGTCGGAGTTTGTCCCGTGGGCTTAAATTCGTCACTGACTCCAACAAAGATTCAAAAGGAACAGATAGCCTCACTATTGTCATTGTTTCCTCCTATTCTAACCCAACTCGTTGCAGCACCGGCCTGGGGTTGACCATGTGCTTGCCCCACCATTTCTCCGCCCCCGGCAGGCCGAAGGCCAGGCCCATCAGTTCGGTGAAGTAGAGGACCGGGATTTTCTCCTCCAGTTTCTGGCGGGTATCCAGGTTGATCTGGCACATCCCGCAGGCACAGGCGATGACGTCCGCCCCGGCCTCCTGGGCCTCCCGCGCCAGGCGGGTGGAGAGGGTCACCACCACCTCGCTGCGGCTGAGGGAGAGGCTGGCCCCGCAGCAATCTACCTTGTAGGACCACTCCACCGGTTCGGCCCCCAGCGCGGCCATCAGCCGGTCCATCCGGGTTGGGTGCTCCGGGTCGTCCCAGCCGGTGAACTCCGGCGGGCGCACCAGGACGCAGCCGTAGTACGAGGCCACCCGCAGCCCCTTCAACGGGCGGGTCACCCGCCGCCGGACCGCCTCCAGGACCTCCGGCTCCGTCAGCACCTCCAGCAGATGACGGACGCGCGGCTGACCGGTGTAGGTGAACCCCAGCAGGGCCTCCATCTCGTGCCGCCACTGAAGGTCCTCCCGCAGGGTCCGGTCTGCCTGCAGGACGTGCTGGTAGCAGGCCGGGCACGGCGCGACGATGTCCAGCCCCTCCTTCTGGGCCAGGGCGACGTTGCGCGCGGGGAGCCGCAGCGCCAGTTCGTGGTCCAGACTGTGGGCCGACGATGCCCCGCAGCAATTCCAGTCCTCCAGTTCCACCAACTCCACCCCCAACGCCTCGCAGACGGCGTCGGTGGAGAGGCCAAATTCCACCGCAGTGGTACCAATGGTGCAGCCGGGATAGTAGGTGTATTTCACGGCGTGTCCTCCTCAATCGCTATTAATTTCCCCTCCGATCACGCGAAACCTTCCGGTACCTGGACAAAATGGGCCCCGACCTGCCAGCACCGCGCTGCCAGGGCCCGATCCGCTGTATAGAACAGGGCATCCAGGTGCTCTGCAAGAGCCACGTAGATCGCA
>JAGHZG010000122.1 GCA_017743275.1 Chloroflexota bacterium
CAGGACGCCGTGGGCGGATTTGGGGTGGATGAAGACGTAGCGGGTGCCGTCGGCGCCGACGCGGGGCTCCGGACTCAGCAGGGTCGCGCCCGCCGCCCGCAACCGCTCCATCGCGGCCTCAATGTTATCCACCCGCAGGCAGATATGGTGCAGTCCCTCCCCGCGTTTCTCCAGGAAACGGGCCACACTCCCTTCCGGGTCCAGCGGGCGCAGGAGTTCTATCTCTCCCTCCCCGGCGGGGAGAAACGCGATCTCCACTCCCTCTTCGGGCACTTCCCGCCGCCGGGTCACCTCCAGCCCCAGCGTGTCCCGGTAGAAGGCCAGCGCGGCCTCCAGGTCGTGTACGGCGATGGCGATGTGATGGATGGAAATGGACATCGGATATCCTCCAGGGTCTCATTGATTGTGGGGCAACTGCGAGCAGTTGTCCTACAAAACTGAACGGGGTTCAGGCGGGTTTTTCGCCCGGACCACCTCCTTGCTGGGCCCTCCGGATTTCCTCCTCCCGCAACTGTCGCCGCAGAATCTTGCCGATAGCGCTCTTGGGCAGTTCGGTGCGGAATTCCACCTCCGAGGGGACTTTGTAGGGCGTCAGGTTCTGGCGGAAGTAGGCGATGAACTCCTCCTCGGTGGCCGTCTCCCCCTCCTTCAGGACGATGTAGACCTTGATCCGCTCCCCCTTGTACGGGTCGGGCACGCCGACCGTGATCCCTTCCTTCACCTTGGGGTGCTGGTAGATCAACTCGTCTATCTCCCGGGGGAAGACGTTGAACCCGCCCACGATGATGAGGTCCTTCTTCCGGTCGGTGATGTAGAAGTAGCCGTCCTCGTCCATATAGCCGATGTCGCCGGTGAAGAGCCAGCCGTCTACGATGGTCTTCGCTGTCTCCTCCGGCATCTTGTAGTACCCCAACATCACCGTGGGGGAGCGCAGGACGATCTCCCCCTGCTCACCCGGCGGCGGGTCGCGCGTCCCGTCCAGGCTGACGATTTTCATGTCCACATCCGGGAAGGGGATACCGATGCTGCCGATTTTGTGCAGGCCGCGATACGGGTTGGCGGCGATGGCGGTGACGGCCTCGGTCAGGCCGTAGCCCTCAATCATCCGGCCGCCGGTCTTGGACTCAAACTCGTCCTTGATGGCGCGGGTGAGGGGCGCGGCGCCCACGAAGATGCCCTTCACGCTGCGCAGGTCGTACTTGCCGATGTCGGGCAGGTTGCTGAGGGCGACGAACATCGTCGGGACGCCGATGAAGAAGTCGGGCCTGTATTTGTGGATGGTCTGAGCGACCTGCCGGGCATTGAAGCGGGGCAGGATGATGATCTCGCCGCCCGCCAGGATGGGCGCGTTCATCGTCACGCTCATTCCGAAGCCGTGGAAGAAGGGCAGGACGGCCAGGATTTTCTGCTCATTGCGCAGCGCGCCCCACGCCTTCACCT
The DNA here is from genome assembly GCA_017743275.1 of Chloroflexota bacterium. Lineage (GTDB taxonomy): Bacteria > Chloroflexota > Anaerolineae > B4-G1 > DUEL01 > SpSt-77. The sequence goes on from JAGHZG010000122.1 coordinate 1,441, forward strand.
GATGGGCATTGGCGACGAAGTTGAAGTGGGAGAGCATAATCCCTTTCGCCACGCCCGTCGTCCCGCCGCTATAGAGGAGCGCAGCCATGTCGTCCGGGTCCACAGGCTCCGGCTGGAAGTCTGCCGGGGCAGGCGTCCGGAGCAGGTCCCGGAAGCAGACCCACTGCAGGCCGCCGGACTGTCGGAGCGCCTTGCGGGTCATCGGTCCTTCCCGCAGGCCCATCACCAGGCTCAACGGGAAGGGGAGAAAGTCCGCGATGCGGGTGTAAATGGCCCGCTTCAGCGGTGTCTTCCCCTCCAGCGCTGCCACCTTTTCCATAAACAACGGGATGGTGACCAGGGTCTCGGCGCCGGAGTCCGTCAGGTGAAACGTGAGTTCCCGCTCCGTGTAGAGGGGGTTCAGGGGGACGACGACCGCGCCGACCTTCAGGATGCCGTAGTAGGCAATGATGAACTGGGGGAGGTTGGGCAGGAGCATAGCGACCCGGTCGCCTCTCCGGATTCCCAGGCCGCGCAGGGCAGTGGCGAAGCGGTCGGAGAAGTCCTTGATGCGGCGGTAGGTCTCCCGGCGGCCGAAGAAGCAGGTGCAGGGGCGGTCGGGAGTAGCGGCGGCCGTGTCGTCCAGCAGGCGGTAGAGGGGAATGCGCGGGTAGTCAATGTGGTGGGGAACTTCTTTATCGTAGAATTTGAGCCAGGGGCGTTCCATGTCGCACCTCCTATGATTCTGGATGAATCTCACACAAAGACACTGTTGAATCCCGTAAAATCGTACCTGGGGTATACAGGCTCAAGTCCTGAAAAATCGCCCTTTCGTTTTCCCTGACCATCTCCGCCTGGCGAGAGTGCGTCTTGGCCGAGGCCTGGAGAGGTACGATTTTTTGAGACCCTACCCGGCACGATTTTATGGGATTCAACAGTGCCTCGCCTTTGCCTGAGCCTGGACGCTTACGGCCAGGCGGAAAGGCCGATGGCCCAGCCCGACGAAATTGGGACGCACCCGTTGGGCTGGAGGGCCAGCACCTAAGGGAGTGCCTGGTGGGCCCATAGCCACTGGCGGACCCGCTCCGGCATCTCGTCCCGATTCTCCACAGTGACTTCCCAGAGGGTGACATTGGGGAGGGCCTTGAGCGCGTTGGCCCAGGGGTGGGGGTGGGCCATCACTGTTGCCAGGATGGTATATGGACCGCTGATGGCCTGCAGGACGGTCTCCTTAAACGGCCCGCAGAAGAGTTCCATCTTGCCGATTTCGTCCACGATGACGATGCGGCCTTCCCGCATGGCCTGCTGGAGTGCCCTCACTCCGACCCGTGCGATGGCCTCCACATTCACCCCGTAGCGGCCCACGCGCGGGTAGCGCGGGCCGCGAAATTCCACGTGAGCCATCAGCGCCTCCTCCCCATCCAGGGTGATCAGACGGAAGCCCTTGCGACCGCCCGGTCCACGGATTTCTTCAGTATAGAATCCACCGGCCCGGGGGCCCAGCGTCTCCACCACCGCTTTGACGATGGTGGTCTTTCCGATGCCCGGTCGTCCGGTCAGGAGCAATGCCTGGCCCATAAGCGTTGCCCTTCGCAGGGTATCAGTGGCGGGATAAATCCTGCGCTACAATCTGCCATAGACCGCCGGGGGTGACAATCCAATCCATTCGCTGGTCGGACTGGGTGCAGGGTAACTCGTCCATCAGGCAGGAATCGTACGTCACTCCCACCCGCAGGGCCGGAGTGGTGGGGAGGAAGCGGTCGTAGAAGCCGCCCCCGAAGCCCAACCGCCCCCCGTACCGGTCAAACGCCACTCCAGGCACCAGAACCACGTCCAGAAGGGCCGGATCAATGACCGGCAGGTCCGCCGCAGGCTCCAGCATCCCAAAACGATGCCGCACCAAACGGTTCGGGTCGTAGGGATGGACCACCAGCTGCGAGCCCTCCATGCGCGGCACGGCCCATTGAGTGTGGGGGAGGGCCGCGAAGAGCATTTCCAGCGACGGCTCGTTGCGAAACGCCAGATACGCCATCACCATCCGTGCCGTCCGGATGACCGGCCACGCGGCCAGATGGCGGCAAATCGCCTCGGACGCCGCCTTCACGTCATCGGGCGGGAGGCATTCCCGCCACTGGCACAATTCCTGGCGGATGCGCTGTTTCTCCGGATTGCCACCCGACATAGATGGTGATGCCCTCGGGAGATATGGGAGAATCCTGGGAGAGTATATCACATCCGCAGGCGTTCGGCAAATGACCGGGCGTGTCCCGATTTTGTCGTGCCTGACCGCTTTGCAGGACAACTGCGAGCAGTTGTCCTGCAATTCTGGGAGCACGCCCAAATGACTGGCTACCTTTCCCCCTTTGTGGTATCATTAGACCACAGACGACGGACGACAGACGACGGACGACAGACGACAGACGACAGACCACAGACGACAGACGACAGACGACAGACGACGGACGACGGACGACCGACCACAGACGACGGACGACAGTGAACCGTGATCTGTGGTCTGTGGTCCGTGGTCTGTGGTCCGTGGTCCGTGGTCTGTGGTCAAAGGTGGGGGAATGGACGCAACGCAAATGCTCTGGACCGACCGTCCCATTCAGACCCGCGGTGAGGACCGGTTGAATTTCGCCGACTACGCCGACATTCTGGCCGACATCATCCTCACCGCCGATACCCCCATCACCCTGGGCATCTTCGGGCCGTGGGGGAGCGGGAAGACCAGCCTGATGCGGCTGATCGCCGAACGACTGGTGGGCCAGCGGACTCCTGGCCATCGGCGCGCCCGTACTGTCTGGTTCAACGCCTGGCAGTACGAACGGGACGAGGCGGCCCTCTGGCGGGCTCTCCTCCTGCACATCCTGGAGGGACTGCGCGGCGACGACCTCTCCGAAGAGGACGCCCGTCAGATAGAGGACTGGCGGATGCGCCTCTACGCCGATGTGGAGCGCACCGAACTGGGCTCCCTGCAGGTGGACTGGCCCGCTGCCGGCCGCGCCGCCCTCAAACTGGGCCTCTCCTTCATCCCCGGACCGGGGACGCTCGCCGAACTGGTCAAACTGGCCCAGGGCAACATCTCTGTGGTGGAGGACCTGGTCAAGGCGTTCCGGCGGGAACGGGTGGAAATCTACCGTCGTCGCATCACCCTTCTGGAAGAGTTTCAGGCCGGGTTCGCCCACCTGGTCCACCAGTACGTCTGGTCCCGCAACGGCCTGCTGGTGCTCTTCATAGACGACCTGGACCGCTGTCTCCCGGCGCGCGCTGTGGAGGTCCTGGAGACGGTCAAACTCTATCTGGATGTGCCCGGGTGTGTCTTTGTCATTGCCGCCGACCGGGAGGTGATTGAGCGGGTGGTCCAGAGCCAGTACGGCGCCGAAACGGATGCCCCCTTCCAGGGCCGGGACTACCTGGACAAACTGGTCCAGATTCCCTTCTACCTGCCCCCGCTGGAGGAGGAACAGATTCTCTCCTACATCGCCGACCACGCGCCGGAGGTGGACAGTACCTGCCGGACCATCTTCGCCGCCGGTCTGGAGCCGAACCCCCGGGTGGTCAAGCGGGCGCTGAACATCTTCCGCCTCCTCTCCGACCTGGCCCGACGGCGGGAGCAGGCCGGCGTGATGGAGCCCGTCGTCCCGGCCCTTCTGGCGAAGATGGTGGTCATCCAGACCCGCTACCGGGACCTCTACCGGGACCTTCAGGAGTACCCCGTCCTCATCCAGGACCTGGAGACGGCGGCCCGGGAGGGGACGGAGGTCCGCCATCCGGTAGTGCCCGTCCCGACGGAGGCGAATACGTTGCTGGAAAAGTACCTGCGCCACCGTCCACTGCTGCGGATGTTGCGACTGGGGCCTCCCTTTGCTGCCCTGAGCCGGGAACAGATCGCCGCCTACATCTTCCTGGTCCGGACCACCGGAGCGGAGAGCGCTGAACTCCCGGCGGACCTGCCCGCCCGCCGCTGGGCGGACCTCATCAGCAACGACCCCATCCGGCTACGCAGCGCGGTGGAGGCGATTCGCGCCCAGGGTACGGCCGAATGGTACGTGGACGCGCTGGTGCGCGTGCTGGAAGCGGGTTCCGGCGCGTCGGTCTCCGAACGGCTCTCCGCTGCCACGGCCCTGGGGTATCTGGGCGACCCCCGGGACCTGGACGCGATGGTGGACATCCCTGGCGGCTCCTTCCTGTTCGGCGCGGACCGGCGGCCCGTGATGACGATGGCTTTCCGCATCAGCCGCTACCCGGTGACCAACGCTCAGTACGCCCGCTTCCTGCAGGCCAACCCCCAGTATCCCGTCCCGTACGTGGACGAAGAATGGGCCCGCCCCTACAACTGGGACCCCGTCACCCGGACCTATCCGGAGGGGAAGGCCAACCACCCGGTGGTGCTGGTCAGTTGGGAGGAGGCGATGGCCTACTGTGCCTGGG
>JAGHZG010000123.1 GCA_017743275.1 Chloroflexota bacterium
AGATGTGTATAAGAGACAGGTGGTGGGCGGCGGGATGCGGCAGGCAGGGATGCTGGCGGCGGCGGGGATCGTCGCCCTGGAGCAGATGACCGGGCGGCTGGCGGAAGACCACGCCCGCGCCCGGCGGCTGGCCGAGGGGCTGGCCCAGATTCCGGGGGTCCAGGTCGGCCCCCTCTACACCAACATTTTCTACTTCTGGCTGACGGAGGACGTCTCCCTCTCTCCGGAGGCGTTCCTCGGACGATTGCGGGAGCAGGGGGTGCTGGTGCTGGGACGGGAGGACGGTCGCTTCCGCGCTGTGACCCACTACTGGATCACCGACGAGGACATAGAGGCCACTCTGCGCGCGGTGAGGGCGGCGCTCTCTTCATAAGCAGAACGCGCCAGGCACTTTTCCAGTGCCTGGCACGTCTTTTTCAATCCCCGTACCCGTGGGGATGGGTGCGGTGCCAGTTCCATGCGTGCTCCACAATCGTCCGCAGGTCCGGGTACCGGGGCTTCCACCCCAACTCCCGCCGGATTTTCTCACTGCTGGCCACCAGCACCGCCGGGTCGCCGGGCCGTCGGGGGCCCACCACCGCCGGGATGGGATGACCGGTCACCTCCCGACAGGTCTCTATCACCTCTTTGACCGTGAACCCCTGCCCGTTCCCCAGGTTGTAGGTCCGGCTCCCCCGGTCCAGCGCCTCCAGCGCCAGGATGTGCGCATGCGCCAGGTCGGTGACGTGGATGTAATCCCGCACGCAGGTCCCGTCGCGGGTCGGGTAGTCGTCTCCGTAGATGGTGACCTTTTCCTCCAACCCCAGCGCCACCCGAAGGACCAGCGGGATCAGGTGGGTCTCCGGGTTGTGGTCCTCCCCCCGTTCGCCCGAAGGGGATGCCCCGGCGGCGTTGAAGTACCGCAGGGCCGCGTACCGGAAACCGTAGATGCGGTCCAGCCAGAAGAGAATCCGCTCCAGCAGGTTCTTGGACTCCCCGTAGGGACTGCCGGGGACGATGTCCTCCTCTTCGTCTATCGGAATCCGTCGCGGCCGGTCAAACAGGTTGGCCGTGGAGGAGAGGATGAACCGGCGCACGCCGTGGGCCACGGCCTCCTGCAGCAGGTTCAGCCCGTTGGTGACGTTCTCCCCCAGGTACTTGAAGGGCAATTCCATAGATTCACCGACCAGCGTGTACGAGGCGAAGTGCATCACCGCGTCTATGGGGTAGGTCTCAAAGACGTTGCGGACGGTCTGCCGGTCGGCCAGGTCTCCGTAGATGAAGGTGGCCTGAGGGTGGACGGCGGCCCGATGACCGGTGTAGAGATTATCCAGCACGACCACCGAATATCCTTTGCGGATGAGTTCTTCCACCACGATACTGCCGATATAGCCGGCGCCGCCGGTAACCAGAATGTTCATCACTCCCTCCGGTGGGTAGATTTGATGACGATGATACTTCTTTTACCCGAAACGCGCAAATCCGGTATAACGAAGAAGCGTTTGTGTGGCAGGTGTCGCTGCCGCACAAACGCTTCTTTTGAACGGGCTGGTCAGGCTGGGGGCGGAGGATTCGAACCCCCACACGCAGATCCAGAGTCTGCTGTCCTACCCTTAGACGAGCCCCCAGGGTGTGATTATTGTACCATATTTTCCCCATCTGGCAAGTCCACGGTTACGGGTGTGTCCCCCAGTCGTGGGACAAGTGCTCGCAGTTCTCCTACGATGGATTTGCCTTTTCTCCGCTTTCGTAGTACACTTAAACAGGTAGAGGTTTCGCCAATCTTCCCAGCCTGAGGCGGTGGTCTGATGAAAGACGAAGGGCGGAAAAAAGCACTGGAAGCGGCGCTGGCCACGTTGACCAAGCGGTTTGGCGATGGGACAGTGATGCGTCTGGGGGAGGCCACCCAACTGGCCGTAGACGTGATCCCCACCGGGGCCCTCTCCCTGGATATTGCCCTGGGCGTGGGCGGCATCCCGCGCGGCCGGGTCACCGAAATCTACGGCCCCGACGGCGCCGGCAAGACCACCCTGGCCCTCCACATCGTCGCCGAGGCCCAGAAGCGGGGCGGTGTGGCGGCATACATTGATATGGAGCACGCGCTGGACCCCGATTACGCGGAAGCGTGCGGCGTGGACGTGGACAACCTGTACATCGCCCAGCCGGATACGGGCGAGCAGGCGCTGGAAATCGCGGAGACCCTGGTTCGCAGCGGGGCAGTGGACGTCGTCGTGATAGACTCGGTGGCTGCGCTGGTCCCCCGCGCCGAGATTGAGGGCGAAATGGGCGATTCTCACCCCGGCCTTCAGGCCCGACTGATGAGCCAGGCCCTGCGGAAACTCTCCGGCGCGATCAAGCAGTCCAATACGGCGATGATTTTCACCAACCAGTTGCGGGAGAAAATCGGCGTCGTCTTTGGCAGTTCGGAGACCACGACCGGCGGTCGGGCCCTGAAGTTCTACGCCAGCGTCCGGCTGGACGTCCGGCGGGTCACCGGCATCAAAGAGAAAGGGGAAGTCATCGGCAGCCGCACCCGCGTGCGCGTGACCAAGAACAAGGTTGCGCCCCCCTTCCGCGTCGCCGAGTTTGACATCATCTACGGCAAAGGCATCAGCCGGGAGGGGGACATCCTGGACCTGGCGGTCCAGTACGGGATCATAGAAAAGCGCGGCTCTTTCTACAGTTACCGGGGGCAGAACATCGCCCAGGGGCGGGAGAACGCCAAGCAGTACCTGCGGGACCACCCGGAGGTCACCGCCGAACTGGAACAGCAGGTTCGGGAGAAGGCGATGGAAGCCCCGCCGCCCCTGATCACCGAAGACGTGGAACCGGCATAAAGGCCAGCAAGCCACGGCAAGGCATATCGTCCTGTCATCCGACCCGACAGGTGATTTTCCAGGCCGCATCAGCACTCCTGTGAGTGGCGGTATGGACGCAGAGCATTTTCTTTCTAAGGCATAATACTAAGGCATAATACCGGCGTCCGCTGCAACACCCAGGGCTCGGGTTTTGCGGGGTCCCTGGGTTGAGAACGGCCGTTCTGGCTGCGTCTACGCCGTACCCGATTGTTCTGGAAGAACTGTTCGGGTCGGACCACAGAGGGCATACGCCGCGCGCCGTGGCTGGCAGACTACGGCGCGCGGTTTTGTATCGGAGAACGTGCCGGCACTTTTGGAAGTGCCTGGCACGTCAAGAACTGGCACGTCGGGGAATGGGACCAATGGGCGGACGGATCACGGCACTCCGGGTCCAGCGGCGCAACCGCAACCGGGTGAACGTCTACCTGGATGGCCGCTTCGCCTTCGGATTGGCGGCCATAGAGGCGGCCCGCTTGCAGGTGGGGCAGGTCCTCTCCGACGAGGACATCGCCCGCCTCCGGCAGCGGGATACCGCCGAACGGGCCGCCGGGCGGGCGCTGGACCTCCTCTCCTACCGTCCCCGCAGCGAGGCGGAAATCCGGGAGCGGCTGACCGAGCGGTACGACCCGGAAACGGCGGGGGAGGTCCTGGAGCGGCTGCGCCGCAGCGGGCTGGTGGACGACCGGGAGTTCGCCCGCTACTGGGTCCAGAACCGCCTGGAGCATAACCCCCGGGGGGCCGTCGCCCTCCGGCAGGAACTCTACCAGAAGGGAGTGGACGAGTCGGCCATAGAGGAGGCCCTGGCGGAGTATGACGAGGAGGAGGCCGCCACCCGAGCGGCGGAGACGGCCCGCCGCAAACTGCGGGGGCTCCCCCCGGACGTCTTCCGCCGTCGGCTGACGGATTACCTGCTCCGTCGGGGGTTCTCCTACGGGGTCGTGCGGGCCGTCGTCCAGCAGGCCCTGGAAGAATGAGCCTCACACAAAGACACGAAGACACAAAGATACAAAGATACAAAATAAAAAATTCTTTGTGCCTCTGTGTCTTGGTGTGAGAAACGGATCTCTGAATCTGGATAAGGAAACAGGCCTATGGAAACGGTACTCTGGATCATCGGATTGTTGATTGCAGTTGGTGCGGGGATTGGGATTGGATACTGGTTCGCCTCATCCCGCAAGGGGAGCATCCTCCGTCAGGCTCAGGAGGAGGCCCAGCGCATCCTGGAGGAGGCCGGGAGCGAGGCCCAGCGCACCGTCCTGGCGGCCCAGGACCAGGCCATGCAAATCCGCAGCGAGGCCCAGGCGGAGATAGAGCGCTGGCGGAACAACCTGCGCCGGGAAGAGGAGCGGCTCCAGCAGCGACGGGAGAAACTGGACCAGCGGCAGGAGGCGCTGGACAAACGGGAACAGATGTTGAACAAGCGGCAGAGCGCGCTGGACCGGCAGCGGAACGAACTGGAGCGGCTCCAGGAGGAGCGGACGAAGGCTCTGGAGGAGGTCGCCCGGATGAGCCAGGAGGAGGCGCGGGAGGAACTCCTGCGGATTGTCGCCGAGACCACCCGTCAGGAAATGGCGCGGGTCATCCGGGAGATTGAGCAGGAGGCCCGCGAGGAGGGCGAACGCCGGGCCCGCAAAATCCTCACCACCGTCATCCAGCGGATGGCCGGCGAGCAGGTGGCCGAACTGACGGTCTCCTCGGTAGACCTCCCCTCCGACGAGATGAAGGGCCGCATCATCGGGCGGGGCGGGCGCAATATCCGCACCTTTGAGCAGATCGCCGGGGTGGACGTCGTGGTGGACGACACACCGGAGACCATCACCATCTCCTGCTTTGACCCTGTGCGGCGGGAGGTGGCTCGCCGGGCGATGGAGCGGCTCATCACCGACGGCCGCATCCATCCCGGCCGTATTGAAAAAGTCCTGGCCGACGCACGGAAGGAGGTGGAGCAGCAAATCCGCGAGGAGGGCGAACGGGCGGTCTACGAGAGCGGCGTCGCCAGCCTTCATCCGGAACTGGTCAAACTGCTGGGGAAACTCCGCTTCCGCACCAGTTACGGGCAGAACCAGCACGCCCACGCCATTGAGACCGCGAAACTGGCGGCGATGCTGGCGGCGGAACTGGGGGCCAACGTGGAGGTCGCCCGCCTGGGCGGGTTGCTCCACGACATCGGCAAGGCGGTGGACTTTGAGGTGGAGGGGACGCATGCCCTCATCGGCGCCGAAATCTGCCGCCGGTACGGGGTGCCCGAAGAAGTCATCCACTGCATTGAGTCCCACCACCACGAGGCCGACCAGCAGAGTCTGGAGGCCATCATCGTGGAGGTCGCCGACGCCATCTCCGGTGCCCGCCCTGGCGCCCGCCGGGAGAGTCTGGAGCAGTACATCAAGCGTATCCGCGCGCTGGAGGAAATGGCATGCTCCTTCCCCGGCGTGGCTGAGACCTTCGCCATCCAGGCCGGGCGGGAAATCCGCATCATCGTCAAGCCGGAGGAAGTGGACGACCTGGGCGCCATCCAACTCTCCCGCGACATCGCCCGCAAGATTGAGGAGAGTATGGAGTACCCGGGCCAGATCAAGGTGACGGTCATCCGGGAAACCCGCGCGGTGGACTACGCAAAATAGCGGATCGCGAATCGCATATCGCATTTGAAAACAGGACACGGATCAACACGGATTCTACGGATCAGCACGGATAAACATCCGTGACTTCCCTGCAAAAACTCACCGCAGAGACGCCGAGAGCGCAGAGTTTTACATCAGTATAATCTCTGCGTACTCTGCGTCTCGGCGGTGAAATGACCTTTTTGCAGGAGACTCTTCCGTGAAAATCCGTACTATCTGTGCCCATCCGTGTCTCATTTGGCGAATGGGGAATTCGGGCCCTGCCTGATCAACAGCAATATACGCAACGAGCGATTCGCGATCAGCGATTTGCGATCAGCGATTTGCGATACGCGATACGCGATTAGCGAT
>JAGHZG010000124.1 GCA_017743275.1 Chloroflexota bacterium
CGCTTTGACCGATTCATCAGTGCGCCGTTGGGCCTCGGCCAGTTCTTCCACCCGTTGTTCTGTCCGCCGCTGGGCCTCGGCCAGTTCCTGAACGGCCGCCTCCAACCGGTCCAGCCGCTCCTCGCTGCGCCGTTGGGCCTCCGCCAACGCTTTGACCGATTCATCAGTGCGCCGTTGGGCCTCCATCAGCGCTTTGACCGATTCATCGGTCTGCCGTTGGGCCTCGGCCAGATCTCTGATGACTTCGTTGATCTGCCATTGCGTTTCCGCGATGGCCTCTATATGCGCGCTTAATCGCCGGAACAGTTCAGGCAGTTCCAGCATATCATCACTCAGCAGAGCGCGCCGAAAGAGCGCCCGCCATTCCGGGTTCTCCTCTATTAGCCGGATCAGCAACGGGATGTCCAGAGTATCTGTTTGCATCATTTCGCCAGTTTCAGGAAGTACCGGTGAAATCGGTCATCCCGGGTCAATTCCGGATGAAAGGCGGTTGCCAGCAGGTTGCCCTGTTGCACAGCCACCGCCGTCCCGTCCTCCAGCGCGGCCAGGACCTCCACTCCCGCTCCCACCCGCTCAATGACGGGCGCACGGATGAAGACGGCATGGAATGGGGGATTCCCCAGCACAGAGACCGGCAGGTCGGCCTCAAAACTATCCACCTGGCGGCCAAAGGCATTGCGCCGGACCGTGATTTCCATTAATCCCAGCAGGGGTTGACCCGGCACGCCATCCACCACTTCTTTGGCCATCAGAATCATCCCGGCACAGGTGCCCCAGAGAGGCTGTCCAGAGCGAGCGAATTCCCGCAATGGCTCCAGCAACCCCCACTTCTGGGCCAGCAGGCCGATGGTGGTGGACTCCCCGCCGGGGATGATCAGGCCTGCCAAGCCCTCCAGGTGCTCCGGCAGGCGGACTTCTACTGGCTGTACGCCCAGACGGGTTAGGACATTTTTGTGCTCAATGAAAGCGCCCTGTAGAGCCAGGACACCGATTCTCATCATATTTCACTCCGCTTTCTTTGCAGAGATCAGTGTTTGGCGAGCGAAAGTCAAAAATGCACGCACAGCGGCCTCGGGAGAATCAGACGGCAAATAACTCTCTACGACAACGTCAGGTTTTTCTTGATGGTAATGCTGCGGGAACGTGGACACCCCTTTCCAGCGAGGATGGGGCATATTGTCATGCCGATAGATTGTCCCATCAACGTGAATCCGTTCCCAGTGATGAGCGAACCGCCCCGGAATCTTTGCTGACCACCAGAAGTCAATATAGGAGCCATCCTCCAGCACAACGCGCAGTTTATCCCGTATAACGGTGGTCGCCACAACGATGTCTGAAAATTCCGTCCTCGCAATCCGGGCCAGACGGAACAGGTTGATCATTGAAGAGTCTCCAGCAGGCGCTCCAGGTGCTCAATACGGGCTGTCAGATAATCTACATTCTGGAAGTCGTCCAGAATCTCTTCCTCTTCTACGGCACCTTCGGCGATCAACCTGTCCATCTCCTCCAGCGAGGTGACGCCAAACCGGGCACACCGGGCCTGCTTTTCTGCCCGCAGAAGCCGCAACTGTTCAGCGATGAAAGACTGCAGGCTTTGTACGAGCAGGTCCTGTTCGCTCATAGCCAGCTCTTTAGCCAACTGTCCAACGTCCACGCCCGCAGTTACCGACCGGACCCTCATTTTCCTCTCCCGCCAGGCATTTGGAGGAACAAACATGGCCCCTGTTCCCAAAACGGGAAAGGTCCTACGGGGGCATCTTCAATTGTACCAGTATACCAGATACCGGTTTACCAGATACCAGGCTCTCCCGAAAGCCCGCAACTTTGTTCTACCATCCTCTTACCGCCAGCCGCTCTTCGGCCGGGATCAGGCTGATGTTGATGCCGACCATCGGTTCACCCAGGCCGCGACTGATCTCCGCCAGAATCTGCGGGTCGTTGTAGTGGGTGACGGCCTGGACGATGGCCCGTGCCCGTTTGACCGGGTCGCCGCTCTTGAAGATGCCGCTGCCCACGAAGACGCCGTCCATCCCCAGTTGCATCATCAGCGCGGCATCGGCGGGAGTGGCAACGCCACCGGCCGCGAAGTTCACCACCGGCAGTCGTCCCAGCCGGGCCGTCTCCACCACCAGTTCGTAGGGGGCGCCGATTTCTTTGGCGTAGGCCATCATCTCCTCTTCGGCCATTGTAGTCAGGCGGCGGATTTCCCCCAGAACGGCGCGGGCATGCCGGACGGCCTCCACCACGTTGCCGGTGCCGGCCTCCCCTTTGGTACGGATCATCGCCGCCCCTTCACCGATGCGCCGCAGGGCCTCCCCCAGGTTGCGGGCCCCACAGACAAAGGGGACTTTGAACTTGCGCTTGTCAATGTGGTGTTCTTCGTCAGCGGGGGTCAGGACTTCGCTCTCGTCAATGAAATCCACCCCCAACGCCTCCAGAATCTGCGCTTCCACAAAGTGGCCGATGCGGCATTTGGCCATCACCGGGATGGAGACAGCCTCCATAATCTCCAGAATCTTCTCCGGGTCGGCCATACGGGCCACGCCACCCTGAGCGCGAATATCCGCCGGCACCCGTTCCAGGGCCATCACTGCGCAGGCACCCGCCTCTTCGGCAATCCGGGCCTGCTCGGCGTTGGTCACATCCATAATGACCCCACCCTTCAGCATCTGGGCCAGACCCCGCTTAACTGTGTCCGTTCCGATTTCCCGTTCCATTTTCCGACCTCCTTACATACAGCGAATGGCTGGAAAGTTCGGATTCAGTAGTGTTATTCTACCGCTATTTGGTCAAATCGTCAATGGACTTCCTGGGGTATGTCCCAATTTCGTCGGGCCTGGCCGCTTTGTAGGATAACTGCTCGCAGTTGTCCTACAATTTTAGGGCACACCCACTTCCTGCTCTTCCTTGACAAATCTGGCCTTTGTGGTATGATTCAGCCAACAATTGAATAGCCCCGGCGGCACTCTTATCCAGAGAGGCGGAGGGACCGGCCCTGTGAAGCCTCGGCAACCAGGGCGGAGACTGACCATCCCGTAACGATGACCGTCAGTTCCCGCCCCAGGTGCCAATTCCGGCAGAACGGGTTCGTTCTGGAAGATAAGAGGCGGCGCGCCCGTCGTGCCCCTTCTGTCTTTCCAGAGGGGGCTTTTTTTTCTTCCTCCTGCCCCCAGAATCTGCCCCAGAGTGCACCCACCGGGAGCCCTTGAGAGGAGATGAAAAACATGTCCAAGCGAAATATCGTTGTAACCGAAGCCAGTGGACAATACATTGAAGACCTCTCCGTGGAGATTGTGGAGCGCAAGGGGATCGGCCATCCGGACAGTCTGTGCGACGGCATCGCCGAGCGCATCTCCGTGGAATACTGCCGCTGGTGTCTGGAGAACCTGGGCACATTGCTGCACCACAACTTTGACAAGGTGCAATTGGTGGCCGGAGAGGTGGAGGTCGGTTTCGGCGGCGGCCACATGATTCGTCCCATCCGCATCCAGATTGCCGGTCGCGGCACCCCGACGTACCGGGGCCGGAAGATCCCTCTGGATACCATCGCCATCCAGGCGGCCCGTCAGTACATCCGGGAGACGATGCGCTACCTGGACCCTGACCAGCATATGGTCATAGATTCCTATGTGGGGCGGGGTGCCGAGGAACTGGTGCACGCGGTGGAGCAGGTGACGGCCAACGACACCAGTTTTGGCGTCAGCCACTGGCCTCGTTCCGGTCTGGAGCGGGCGGTCTACGAGACCTCGCGCTACATTAACTATCAATTGATTGACCAGTTCCCCATCGGTGAGGATGTGAAGGTGATGGGAGCGCGCTGTGTAGATGAGATGGTCCTCACTGTGGCGCTTCCCTTCATCGCCACGCGAGTCGGAGATATGGCCGAATATCTGGAACTGAAACACGCGGCTCAGGAGGCCATCCGGTCCTTTGCCAGCCAACTGGACACCCGGAAGGTGATGGTGGCGGTGAACACCGCCGACGATGTGGACGCTGGCGCGATCTACCTGACCCTCACCGGCACTTCCGCTGAGATGGGCGACGATGGCGCTGTGGGGCGGGGGAATCGGGTGAACGGCCTGATTACCCCCTTCCGCTCCGCCAGCCTGGAAGCGGCCTGCGGGAAGAACCCCATCTCCCACGTCGGCAAAGTCTACAACGTGCTGGCTATGCTGGTGGCGCGGGACATCGTGGAGCGGGTCCCCACCGTGCGCGAGGCCACCGTCTACATCCTCTCCCAGATTGGGAAGCCCCTGGACCAGCCATTATTGGCGACGGCCCAGGTGCGCCCGGTCTCAGGTGGTCTGACCCCCAGCATCCAGGCTGACGTGGAAGCGATTCTGGACGAGCACCTGAGCCGGGTCCATCAGGTCCGGGACCGGATTATCAACCGGGAGTTCCCTCTTTTCTAATCGGCGGGTGTTTCCCGACGCACTGAAGTTTGGCCCCCTTCAGAACAGCGGCAGAGGAATCTCCAAAACCCGTCTCCAGCAAGGCAAAAAGAACAAAAAGAAAATATTTTTCGTTGCGGCGGCGAAGCCGCCGCAACGAAAAATATTCCTCTTTGGGCCGCGGAGGCGGTCAGGGCCCTATGCGAAAGGGCCGCTGAGTACACCTTCCAACTTGCCGGATTTCTGGGTTATGGTATAATACCCCGCCGTTGAGGACCGGTGGAAAAGAGGTGAGTCAATGGACCTGATTGAGTCGCTGAACCGACAACTGGAGCGGAATCCAAACATCCCCGATCTGCGGCCCGGGGATACGGTGCGGGTGCATGCCCGCATCGTAGAAGGGGGCCGGGAGCGGGTGCAGGTTTTCCAGGGCATGGTGATCCGGGTGCGCGGCAGTGGGGCCGGGGCCAGTTTCACCGTCCGGCGCATCGCCGCCCACGGCATCGGTGTGGAGCGCACGTTCCCCCTCTACTCCCCGCGCGTGGAGAAGGTAGAGGTTACCCGACATGGGAAGGTGCGGCGGGGGCGGCTCTATTATATGCGCGGCCTGAAGGGGAAGGCGGCCCGCCTGAAGGAAAAGCGGCCCGAATAAACGCTCTGGAGCAACCGAGCACGGGGAGATGCCAGGCACCTGGGAGGTGCCCGGCATCTCCCTGTTTTTATTCCACCCGTACCGTCACCACCTGCCGCCCGCCGACGGTCAGGCGCAGGGTGTCGGTATCGGTGGCCAGCAGTTCCCCACCCTCTTCCGCCAGATTGACCCGTACCGCCCGGGCGAACGGCCGCCAGAACCGAACCGTCCCCTCTATCGGTCGGTCCTCCCCATTCCAGAGCCGCAGGATGATGCCCTCTCCGTGCTCCGGCGGTTTCAGTGCGCTCAGGCGCAGCGCGGGCGGGTCTATCTGGACAAACGACAGGACCGGCGGGAGCGGGCCGGGGTGCGCGGGCACGGAAAGGGCCCGCAGGTCGGTCTGGAAACCGTCGGCCTCCACAAAGGCGGACCGCCAGTCCCCGGCATGGGGAATCAGCGCGTAGCGGAAGGTGTGGCGGCCCAGACACTGAGCCTCCGGCACCGGCAGCGCCGGCCCGGCGTGCCCGGACCGGCAGGGGAAGTCATCGCGGGAGAGCCAGCCCACACACCGCAGAAGGGTCAGGGCGATTTCTGGGCGCAGGCTATCAGCCTGCGCGACCTCTATCTCCGGCAGGCCCCGATTAGCGACGGTTACCCCGAACTGACCGTCCGAGAGGCAGACCCAGCCCCGCTGCGGGCGGGTGGGGACAGGCTGCTCGGCCCATTCGGGCCTCGCAGGCTGACAGCCCGCGCTACCACTGAC
>JAGHZG010000125.1 GCA_017743275.1 Chloroflexota bacterium
CCCCACCCCCGCCGCCTGCGGCGGGCGGCGAAGCCGCTGGGGGAGAGGTGAGGCTCACCCTTCTGGCACAATGAACGTCATCCAACATCTTCAAGAACTCTGGCAGTACCGGGACCTGGTCCGTAACCTGGTGGTCCGGGACCTGAAGGCCCGCTACAAGAACTCCATCCTGGGGGTGGCCTGGTCGTGGGTCAACCCCTTGATAATGATGGTTGTCTACACCGTCGTCTTCAACATTCTGGCGGGGCGCTCCAACCTCCCCAACTACCCGGTCTTCATCCTCTGTGCCCTGTTGCCCTGGAACTTCTTCGCCAGCGCCATCTCCCAGGCGACCAACAGCATCGTGGACGCCGCGCCCCTGGTCAAAAAAGTCTACTTCCCTCGCGAGGTGCTCCCCATTTCCGCCGTACTGAGCAATATGGTCCACTTCCTCATCTCCCTCCCCGTCTTCTTCCTGCTGGCCCTGGCGATGGGGAATCCGGTGACCCCCTGGGCCCTGATGTTCCCGGTCACCCTGCTGATCCAGGTGATGTTCACAGTCGGTGTCGGCTTCACCACGGCCACACTGAACGTTTTCTACCGGGATACCCGGCTGATTATGGACGTGCTCCTGCTGGCCTGGTTCTTCCTCACCCCTATCTTCTACCCCCTCACCACGGTGCCGGAGCAGTACGTGCTCTGGGGAGTCTCCATAAACGTGCGCGCCTGGCTCCTGCGCCTGAACCCTATGGCCTCCATCATCTCCTCATACCGGGACCTCCTGTACTGGGGGACATCCACTGCATGGGATTTCCTCCTGCGAACCGCCGTCACCTCATTGATTGTCCTGGTCATCGGCTACCTGATCTTCCTGCGGTATAGCCCCCGGTTTGGGGAAGAGGTGTAGTTCGGACTTCCTCACCCCACCCCCGCCGCCTGCGGCGGGCGGCGAAGCCGCTGGGGGAGGGGTGAGGCCAAACCGTTATCAGCAAGTCTGCAAGTGGGCAAGTGGGCAAATTCGCAAGGATAACAGTCAGTTCTCTCCTCCTGTTGGCCTGCATAGCGACAGGACTGACCGGCTGGCCAACGCCAACGGCTCCGCCGACCCCACCCCCTACTGACCTCTCCATCGTCCCTGAGGACGTCGTCCTCTACCCGCTGCCCGCTCCGGGCCCAGGGGGACGGTGGTTCTTCTACCGGGGCGACCGGATTTCCTTTGATATCACCCCGCGCCATCTGGGCGCCATCCAGCCCCAGGACCTGACCGTCCGCATCTACCGTCTGAGAGGGACGGAGCGGGAAGTCCTGGCGGAAGGGGCCGTCGGGTATCCGACCTTTGACGGGGTGCCGCGTGCCCGCCTGACATGGGCATGGGACACGCGGGACGCCGGGGGGCGGGAGACCCTGGTGGTCCACCTGGACCCTGACGACCGCGTACACGCGGGGGACGAGGACCCGACCAACAACGTAGTCACGCTGACCGTCCGGTTCATCGCCGACGCCGCCCGCCCGGTCCCCGAGGCCGCTGCCACCTGGGCGACGACGACCACCGACTGCTGCGTCATCCACTACCTGACCTGTACCCGCGCCGAACGAGACCTGTCTATGCTGACAGATGCTGCCAACCGTGCTGTCGCCTTCGCTCAGGACCGTCTGGGGACCCGACTGGCGTCGCCGTTGCAGGTGTACTTCATCGGGCGGGTGCTGGGGCAGGGGGGATATGCCCGGGAAGGCATCGTCCTCTCCTATCCGGACCGGGCCTATGTGGGGCTGGACCTGGAAATGGTCCTCCGCCACGAGGCCGTACACGTGCTGGATATCTCCCTCATAGGGCCGGCGACGCCATCTCTCCTGCGGGAAGGGCTGGCGGTATGGGTCGCCGGGGGCCACTACCGACCCGAATCCATCCCCGCCCGGGCCGGGGCGCTGATCCGCCTGAATGGGTACATCCCACTGGCACAACTGGCGGAAGATTTCTACCGCCACCAGCACGAAATCGGTTATCTGGAAGCGGCCGCTCTGGTTGCCTATCTGGTGGAGACCTACGGCTGGGACAGGTTTCTGGCCTTTTACCGTCAATCCGGCGAGGCCGCCGATATGCCGCCCGCCGACGCGCTGGACCGGGCGCTGCGCGGTTCCTTTGGCGTCGGGCTGGAAGAGACGGAGTCGGCCTTTTATGCCTGGTTATCCAGCCAGCCCACTACCCCCGAGCAGGCGCGGGACCTGGAACTGACCGTTCGTCTCTTTGACGCCATCCGCCGCTACCAGCAAACCCTGGACCCGCCAGCGTACTTTTTGAGTGGCTGGTTTCCGGACCCCGCGGAGGGGAAGCGACAGGGGATTGTCGCCGACTTTCTCCGAAGCCCGCGCGCTGTGCGCGCCGTCGCCATAGAATTGCTGTTCACCGCGGCCCAGGAATCGCTCCGCCGGGGCGCGCTGGATCAGGCTGCCATTCTGATAGAGGGAGCGGAACGGGCGCTGGACGGGGATTTCTCCACGCCGCCGGCATCGGAGTACCTGGCCATCGCACGGGCCGTCGCCGCGCGGGGCGGCGAGGCCCAACGGGTAGAAATGGAAGGGGAGAGAGCCTACGTCTGGGTCACCCTTCGGGAAGACGCCGCCGCCTGCTCCGCCCCTCAGATGTGGGTACTGCAGACCACGGACCACTGACCACCGACCAATGACCACGGACCACGGAGTACTTTACAGGCTGACAGCCTGCGCTACCGTTGTCGTAACTACGCCGATTGAAATCATCCTCCCTGGGCACTTCGTGCCCATTGTTGGCCTCCGCCGACAACCCTTATGGGCGCGTCTGAGAGACCTGGTCGGCGAAGGCCGACCATCGGCCGCAGGCCCAAGAGGGGTGACTTCAGTCAGCGCACAGTTACCCCTTGTCGTCTGTCGTCTGTGGTCTGTCGTCCGTCGTCCTGCTTGACACCCCCTCTGGTTTATGCTAT
The DNA here is from genome assembly GCA_017743275.1 of Chloroflexota bacterium. Lineage (GTDB taxonomy): Bacteria > Chloroflexota > Anaerolineae > B4-G1 > DUEL01 > SpSt-77. The sequence continues at coordinate 2,940 of JAGHZG010000125.1, forward strand.
CATCCCTTCAGATTCTCCCACCACAGGCAGGCACAGATATGCTACAGGAACGGGTCTCCGCCGACATCTACCTCTTTACCAGTGACCTGTACACCCAGGTGACCGCGGGCGTCATCGTGACCCCCGCCGGGGCCGTTCTGGTAGATACCCTTCCCTTCCCCATAGAGACCCAGGCTATTCTTCAGTTTATCTCCCGCCGTGCGACGAGCCTCCGGTACATCATCTACACCCACTACCACGCCGACCATATCTACGGGGCCAGTCTGTTTCCCGACGTTCCCATCATTGCCCATGCGCGGTGTCGCCAGCACCTGCTGGAATCGGGGGAAGAAGGATTGGAAGCTGCCCGCACCGAAGCGCCGGACCTGTTAGAGAACGTCGTCATTCGCCTCCCCGACATCACCCTGGACGGTGGAGAGATGCTCCTCTCCCTGGGCGGGAAGACGCTGCGTATTTTTGAGACCCCCGGCCACTCCGACGATGGCATATCCATCTACGTGGAGGAGGACCTGGTCCTCTTCGCTGGCGACGCGATGATGCCCATCCCTACTATTGTGGACGGCGACCCAGAGGTGCTGATGCAGTCGCTCCGGAAAATCCAGGCCACCGAGCCCGAAACCATTGTCCAGGGACACGGCGAGGTCATCCTGCGAGGAGAAGTCAAAGACGCTCTGAAGACCAATCTGGCGTACCTGGAGACCATCCAGCGGATTGCGGCGGAGGCGGTGGCCAACGAACGGCGTCGGGCCACGCTCCTGAAGACCGACGTGGAGAAGTGTGGCGTTCCGCGCGTGGCTCTGAACGGAGAGGCCCCCCGTCTCCACGCGGCGAACCTGCGCACCCTCTACAACCGACTGGCCGCGGATCGGGAATAACCCCATAGAGCGCGGAAATCAAGAGAACATGCCAGTCACTTGGGAAGTGACTCACGTTCAGAAGAGAAAATTCCGGGTTTGTCCGAATCTATTCGTGTTCATCTATGCCCTGTTTCTAAATCTATAGGTCCTTCGTCGTCATAGAGATTGTGCATTTGTGGATAACTGAACAAGGATGCCAGAGAGCCCCCACACCTTGGGGAACTCCATCGCGCCGGGCATACCTGTGGGGGGATCCTGTTCCCGGAGAATCCCCAGGGATCGGGGATAGATAGAGGGACATGCACGGATAACCTTGTAGAATCCGGGTGTCCGATGGAGGAGCGCCCTGAGAGAGGCGGGGAAGAACCTCCGGAAATATCCACAGTCTGCGGGAGTTATCCACAGAAATCAGTGGGTTATCCACATTCGGTGGCTCCGCAGGGCACGGACGGGGTCATATCTGGGGGCGGGAGGAAGACCGACGGACAGGAATAGGGGGTGTGGATGGTGTGAATACCGCGGGGAAATTCCTCGGAGCGAACAGATGATGTAGCGCAGGCCGTTCGCCTGCACATACAAGCCGCCGGGCCTGCGCTACGGATGTAGATGAATCCCCCTCAGGAGGTGCCGAATGGACCTTTCTCGATTCCTCTCCATCGCGCGGGGCGATGCGCCAGCGGAACTGGTGCTCCGGAACGGACGGGTGATCAATGTGTACACGGCCGAAATTCTGGAGGCCGACGTTGCGATAGCGGACGGTTACATCGTTGGCGTGGGGAGCGGATATGCCAGCCAGCAGGAAATAGACCTGGGGGGCCGGTATATCTGCCCCGGCCTCATAGATGCCCACGTTCACATAGAGTCCTCTATGGTGACCCCCTACCAGTTCGCCCGGGCGGTGGTCCCCCGGGGGACCACGACCGTCGTCTGCGACCCCCATGAAATTGCCAATGTCGCCGGGACGGCCGGAATCCGCTATATGCTGGATGCTTCGGAGGGATTGCCGCTGACCGTCTACGTCAACCTGCCCTCCTGTGTGCCCGCAACAACAATGGGAACCGCCGGGGCCGAGTTGAGTGCAGATGACCTGCTGCCGCTGGCGAATCTTCCCCGCGTTCTGGGTCTGGCCGAGTTAATGAATGTACCGGGCCTGGTTCTGGGTTTTCCCGACGTGCTGGCCAAGGTGGAAGCGTTTCGGGAACGGGTGATAGACGGCCACGCCCCGGGCGTCAGCGGGAAATGGCTGCAGGCGTACGTGGGCGCCGGGCCCGGATCAGACCATGAGTCCACCACCGCCGCAGAGATGCTGGAAAAACTCCGCCTGGGGATGCGGGTTTTCATCCGGGAGTCCACGGCGGCGAAAAACCTGCGCGCGCTGCTGCCCGCGGTGACCCCCCAGAACAGCCGCCGTTGCGCCTTCTGCACCGACGACCGCCATCCGGCGGACCTGCTAGACGAAGGCCACCTGGACCACCTCATCCGGCTGGCCGTCGCTGGAGGGCTGGACCCGATCACGGCAATCCAGATGGCCACTCTGAACGCAGCGGAATGGTTCCGCCTGCGCGACCGGGGCGCCATCGCCCCCGGCCTGCGGGCCGACCTGGTGGTCTTCTCGGACCTGAAGAACTTCCGCCCCGAGATGGTCTTCTCCGCCGGCCGCCTGGTGGCCCAGGCCGGAGAGCCAGCGGGTGATTGGGCAGCGCCCCGGGCAGAGGACTCGGGCGTGCAGGGGACGGTGCGGGTGGACTGGGACCGGGTCTCCCTGCGGATTCCCGTCCCGGATGCCGGTGCCCGGAGCGCGCGGGTGCGGGTCATCGGCGTCATCCCCGACCAGGTGTTGACGGAGCATCGGGTGGAGGAAGTCCCCGTGCGGGACGGGGAGGCGGTGGCCGACCCGGAGCGGGACATCCTGAAACTGGCCGTCATAGAGCGGCATCGGATGACTGGCAACGTGGGGCTCGGGTTTGTGTGGGGGCTGGGGCTTCGCC
>JAGHZG010000126.1 GCA_017743275.1 Chloroflexota bacterium
CCCCCGTCCAACGCCGCTCCCCGATACACCGGAGGTGTTGCCTGTCGGCATTGTCGCCGGGCACTGGGGGAATGATACCGGTGCCATCTGCGATGGCTGGCTGCGGGAGGTAGATGTAAATCTGGCGGTTGCCCAGCGGGTCGTGGCGGCCTTGAACGCCGCCGGATACCCCACGGACCTCCTGCAGGAGTTTGACCCCCGGCTGGAGGGCTACCGGGCCCGTGCCCTGGTCTCCATCCACGCCGATGCCTGCCTCTACCCCGAGGCCTCTGGCTTCAAGGTGGCGCGGGTGGAGGAGAGCGCCATCCCTCATGTGGAGGACCGCCTGGTCGCCTGTCTGGTCAGCCGCTATGGGGCCCGAACCGGCCTGCCTTTTCACGAAGGCAGCATCACCTATGATATGACCCAGTACCACGCTTTCTACGAGATTGACCCCTTCACCCCGGGCGCCATCATAGAAATCGGGTTTCTCCTGGCCGACCGGGACCTTCTTCTGCACCGGCAGGACCTGGTGGCCCAGGGGATTGTGGATGGCATTCTGTGCTTTCTCCGGGGAGAGACGCCGTAATCTGGAAACAGGACACGGATGAACACGGTTAGAATCCGTGAAAATCCGTATCATCCGTGCTCATCCGTGTCCCATTGAATAGCACACGGATGAACACGGGTTGGACGGATGAACACGGATAGGAATCCGTGAAAATCCGTATCATCCGTGCTCATCCGTGTCCCATTGAATAGCACACGGATGAACACGGGTTGGACGGATCAGCACGGGTCAGAATCCGTGAACATCCGTACCATCCGTGTCCATCCGTGTCCCATTCAACAACATATGGATGAGCACGGATTAGAATCCGTGCCCATCCGTGTCCCATTCAGGCGCTGGTCTCTACCGGTTGATCCGGAACACCAGCCCGTCGGTCCGGCCCATGACCTCTGGGAAGTACATCTCGTAGGCCGTGGTCGGCAGGACCCGGTACTCCCCCGCCAGCCCCACCTGCAGGAGATAAGTGTACTCGTAGGTACCGCGCGGCAGGTCGGTGGCGAAGAGCACCAGTTTCTCATCCCGCAGGTCGGCGTCGGCGAACCACCACCAGCCCCAGCCCCAGCGTCTCCACTCCCCGTCGGTGCGGACGAACTCCGGCTGCGTCCCAGCCACGCTCGTCGTCAGGAGGCTGGTGTCCACCGGGTCCGTCCCCGCCGGGAACGGGTCCTCCACCACCACGTAGTTCAGATCGGTCGGCGCGATGATGGTCAGCCGGACCCGCAGCAGGTCCCCCACACGGGCCTCGGTGACCGGCTGGCAGGGGCGAGCGCCAGGCTCGCCCCTACGGCAGTCCGCCCGCTCATAGACCCGGCCCACGATGATCCCGCGGTTCAGCGCCTGCACCTCCTCCACCGGCAGATACCCCCGCAGGTGGACGGTGTAGTACAGCCGCCCCGGACCTTCGCCCCGCGCGATCTCCACCCGGTTCGCCCGGTCAACGAAGAGGTCCTTGACTGCCACCCGCAACTCCGCCACCTCCTGGACCGTGGCGGGGGTCATCCGGCCGGAACCCAGGTCCCGCCCGTTGACCCGCACGCCCCAGGTGTAGTTCCCCTCCAGTTCGCGGGTCGCCACCAGCCAGTCGGTCAGGGCAATCAGCGCCCAGGCCGTCTCTTGCGTCGTCTCCCAGTGGTCGGCGGTGCGGGCCCGCATCAGCCAGCGGACGGTCCCCGGCGCCAGCGGGTTATCCGGATCCAAGCGGGCCAGCAGGGCCAGCACGATGGCCGTCGTCCGGGTGTCGGTATTCCAGTTCCAGGGCTCCGGCTCCGCTTCCTGCCAGCGGACGCCCGTCCCGCTTACCACTGCCGCGTTCGTCAGGTCGGCGATGATGGTCCCGATGCGCGGGTCCTGGGGGTTCAGGATGCCCAGCGCCAGCGCCAGGTAGGCCCGCCCGTAGTGCCCCAGCCGCCCGCGCACTTCGTACAGGTTGGCCAGGTCCGCCTCGCGCGCATGCCCGGCCTCCGTCAGGACGTAGAGGACGAAGGCCTGCCGGTTGGCCTGCCGGGGGCTCTTCAGGTCGTCCACCGGCTTGATCCGGATCCGCAGATAGTCCACCCCGTTCCGGATCACTTTCTCGTCCACCGCAAAGCCGGCCTCCCTCGCCTTCACCAGCCCGAAGATGACGTAGGCGGTGGTCAGCGGGTTGGACGGGTCGTTGGCCATCCATCCCCAACCGCCGTCGGGGCGCTGGCGCTGGTACAGTTTCTGGATGGCGCCGGAGACCAGGTCCCGCAGTTTCGCCTCCAGTTCGGGCTTCGCCAGCCCCAGTTCCTTCAGCGCGCGGTAGGTGAGGACGTTGGGCAGGAAGCGGGAGACCAGTTGCTCGGTACACTCGTAGGGGAAGTGCTCCAGATAGGTGAGCCCGCCCGTCATCCCGGCCGCCAGCGAGGGCTCCAGTTTGATCGTCAGGTCGCCCTGGGTGGTGTCTATGCTGGGCGGGATGACGATGGACTCCAGAGTGCTCCCGGCCTGGGCCAGTTGTCCGGCGGTCCCCACCACCTCCACCGCCGAGTAGCGGTAGACGGGCAGGTACTGGTCGGGCGGGAGCCCCGCCGGAGGCTTGGTGGCGTCGGAGAGGCCGCCGCCCCGGGCCCGGAAGACCAGGTCAACCCGGTCGCCGGAGAAGTCGCGCGGCACCTCCACCGGCCACTCCACCCGCACCTTGCCCTTCGCCGGTATCGTCACCCGCTGGCGGGCCTCCCCCAGCAGGCGGAGCCCCGGCGCCTCCAGGGAGACCTCTACCTCCAGGGAGCGGTCGGTGTGGTTGTGGACGACGGCGGCCAGGTCCGCCCGGTCGCCCACCACGAAGAAGCGGGGCGTCACCGGCCGGACCAGCAGGTCCTTCGTGGAGAGAATCTCCAGTTTGGTCTGGCCCACCAGCAACCCTTGCGGTTGCCCCCCTGGGGCAGGGGCAAGCCCTGCCCCTACAGCGCGCGCCTCTATGCGCCAGGTGGTCAGTTGGTCGGGGAGTCGGAAAGAGACGGTGGCCCGGCCCCGCGCGTCGGTGCGGATGGACGGGGCCCAGAGGGCGGTGTCGGGGAACTCCTGGCGGATGAACTCCGCCCCCATCACGGCCACCTCCATGCCGCCACCGCCGCCCTTCGCCTCCTTCGCGATGCGGACGCTGATGCGGTCCACGGAAATGGAGAGATTGTCGGCGGTGCGGACGGAGAGGCCGCGCCGGCCGTAGAAGGCCTCCACGATGGACGGCGCGTTGGGCGGGGCCAGCGTCAGGACGGATTTATCCACTACCGCCAGCCCTACCTCCGCCTCCACCGGCTTCCCGTCGGCGTCCGTGACCTCTACGTTCAGGTTGACGGTCTCCCGCGGGCCGTAGTGCTCGCCCTTCGGGATGTCCCGGTCGGGGGTGATGCGGACCGTCAACTCCTGCTTCTCGGTGGAGACGGCGAAGGAGACGTAGCCCAGCCGGTACGCGGGGACGGGGTTGGTCTCGTCCACGCCCTTGACCAGGACGACGGAGACGAAACCGTTGGGGGCCATTTCGGCGGTGATGGGCAGGTCAATCGTCTCCGCGTTGCCCTCCAGGGTCTGAACCCAGTGTTTGATAATGCGGCCCCGCTCCACGGTGAAGAGCGCGGTCACCTTCCCCTGGAAGGGCGACGGGATGAGGATGCGGGCCGTCTCGCCGGGGCGGTACTCCCGCTTGTCGGCGACCAGGTAGATGCGGTCGTTGTTCTCCTGCCGCCAGGAGACGTACTCCCGCCCGGAGACCCAGAGCCAGGTCGCCGAGACGATGCGGTTGCCCCGCGCGTCGGTCCCTTCGGCCTTGACGATGTAGGAGCCGCCCGACGGCGGGACGAGGCCGACTGTCGCCTCGCCCTTCTCGCCTGTGGTGACGGTTACCGTCAGGACGACAGTATCGGAGACGGTCCAGGTCCAGTAGACGTTGCCGTACTCGTCCTCCTCCTGGACGTTGAGCCACTCCCGCCGGTTCAGGGTGAGGGTCAAGGGGACGCGGGCGACGGGCTCCCCTTCCCAGTCCACGGTGCGGATGTCCACCTTCTGCTCCTCCCCGGCGACACCGACGTACTGCTGGGGGCGCAGGCCGATGTAGAAGAGGCCTTTGTGGACCAGAACCCGGGCCCGGTTGGAGACGGATTGATCGGTGACATCGGTGACGGTGGCCTCTATGGTGAACTGCTGGCTTATCAGGGCGTCGCCGATGTCGGCGGGGACGGTGAAGACAAAGCGGCCCTGGGCGTCGGTCGTGCCGGTGCCGTCGGCGATCACGCGGCCGTAGCCGGGCACCTCCTGCGGCCCCCACCAGTCCCACCGGCTGGTGTCGGTCCAGTCCCACCAGCCGGGGATGTCGGGCCGGAACCCGTAGTCCTGGGTCATCAGGGTCCAGCGGACTTTCGCGTCGGCGACGGGGCCGCCGAAGAAGTAGGTGGCCTGGACGGTGACGTTGATCCGGTCGCCCGCCAGGACCTGGTCTTTATCCGGGGTGACCGTCACCTGATACTCCGGGCGGCGGTACATCGCCACCTGGAAGCCGACGCCGTCGGTCTGTTTTTTGTAGTTGACCTCAATGTAATAGTAGCCCAGGCCGGCCTCCCGGGCCAGGGTGAACTGGCCGTGGAAGGTGCCCAGATCGGAGAGGGGAAGCGTCTCTTTGTAAATCTCCTCCCCCTGGTCGTTGCGGACGGTGACGGAGACGGTATCGCCCGCCGGGGGCAGGGTGTAGCGGGCATCGTCCTCGGCCCGGACGACGCCCCGGAAGTAGACAGGCTGGCCGGGCCGGTAGATGGGCCGGTCGGTGTAGACGTGGATGCGGTAGGGGCGGACGTAGAACTCCGATGTCAGGTTAAAGTCCCACGGCCCGATGCCGCTGTACCAGTCGCTGTGGACGACGGAGAAGGTGGGCTCGCCGGGCGCGCCGGAGTAGGCCAGGAAGGTCGTCCAGAGGTCCTCCAGGGGCGGGAAGCCAGTACGGAAGACGCCGTGGGCATCGGTTCGCCCGGTGGCGCTCACGCCCTTCCCCTGAACCGTGATGGGGAGATTGGGGACGGGCTGGCCGGTGGCCAGGTCCGTGGCCCAGACCAGCGCCTCCCGCGGGGCCAGTTTCAGGGTCAGGTGGATGCGGGAGACGACCAGGATGTGGCGGGACGGGCTCCAGCCCCGGCGGGCCACCTCCGGCGCGGTGACCTCCAGGAAATAGGCCCCCGGCGGGAGAGGGTTGCGGTCCTCGGTCAGGTCAATCCGTTTGAAACGGGCGTCGTTCAGCGGCGCCTCCAGCGGCACCGTCCACTTGCGGACAATGCTCTCCTCCGCCGGACGGTAACTCTCCCAGGCCGACCACCAACTGCCCGTGGTGAGGCGCTGGAACTGCTCCCAGGTCAGGCGGGAGAGGGTGATGTCGGCCTGGGTCACGTTGAGGTGGGAGATATAGACGTAGGTGGACGTGTAGGCGTTGTAGAGGCCAACGTTCGCCGGCACCTGCACCGGCACCTGCAGATAGATGAACGGGTCCAGGGGGCGGGTGGTGAAGCGGACCACCTTCTCCTCGCCGATTCGGTTGCCGTAGGGGTCGGCCATATTCGGCCCCAGGCGGACCTCCCAGGAAGTGGAAGCCGACGGTTCCCAGTTTAAAATGAAGGAGTTCTCCCACGGATCCCAGTAGGTGTAGACGCGGGTCGGTTTGGGGAGGATGGTGATGTTGGGCATCAGGGTGGAGATATCCATGGG
>JAGHZG010000127.1 GCA_017743275.1 Chloroflexota bacterium
GAGAACGTGCCAGGCACTTCTGAAAGTGCCTGGCACGTTCAGAAGCAGTAGTAAGTATTGCTAACTCCCGATGCTGAATGAAGAGTATCGGCGCAGGCCGACACATGGCGCGAGTCGTCCAGGGAGGACGATTTCAATTGGCCTGAATAGTTACTCCCTCCGAAAACTCGTGATCACTCTTCTCGGCGTCGCTACAATTGTAGGGAGCAATGGTGATTCCTGGGGCAGTCCTGATCGTTCCGATTGGAGATGTGGAGTCCAACCTGCCAGTCTGGCTGGCGGCCGAACTGGGGGCGACGCTGGGGTGTTCTGTGGCGGTGGGGGATCCGGTGCCCCTGCCAAAGGGCGAATACGATCCGGTTCGCCGCCAGTACCGGGGAGAGGCCATACTGGGAGCCCTGCGCGCCGTCTCCGCTCCGGCCCACCGACTCCTGGGCCTGACCGACGTGGACTGCTACGCTTTGGGGCTGAATTTTATCTTCGGGCAGGCGACCCTTCGGGGGCGGGAAGCGTTTGTGGCTCTGCCTCGTCTGCGCTCCTCTTTCTACGGGCTTCCGGACGATCCCGACCTCTTCCGCCAGCGAGTGCTCAAGGAGGCCGTCCACGAACTGGGGCACACCTGGGGATTGGGCCATTGCCCCGACCCCCGTTGCGTGATGCATTTCTCCAACACCCTCCACGACACGGACGTGAAAAGCGCGGCATTCTGCCCCCGATGCCGGAGACAGGTTCGGGTGTAGGATGGAGACCGACATCCGCGCCGAACTCCAGCGCCTGACCCGGTTGCCGCCCTGGGGGCGGGTCCAGCAGGACCATTGGGATGCGGCCAGCCGCTTCGTCTACCGAATCCGCTCTCTGGACAAATTGCGCCAGGAGACCCGCCGGGTGGCGGCGGCGCGGGGATTCCCGCTCCAGGATTTCGCGGCCTACGTGGTCCGCCGCTGGTACAACTTCCACACCCATCAGGTGGTGCTGGAGATGTTCTGTTCCCATCCCCGGGTGCGACCGGAACCCAATCCCCGACATCCCTCTGTGGATTTTTACCTGGACGGCATCCCCTTTGATTTGAAACTGACGGAGTTCCCACGGGCCTATCCCCGTTCTCTGGACGAGGCCCGGTCCTGCCCGCAGGACCTGGTCAACTGGCTCTACCGGGAACAATCCAGGGAGGGCCGATACCACACGGCCAACCGGATGTTTGTGGTGTTTCACCACTCCGCTGCACCGGAGAGAACGTGGGAAGTACGGCGGATGTTTGACCGGATTGAGGGCGCGGTGACCGCGTTTCTGGAGCGGCCCGCTCTCCTGCGCGCCGACGTCATCGGCCCGGATGGGACGCACCATTCCCCTTGGGCTGGCCTCATCTTCTGTATCTACGAAGGCTGATCTCTCCCCTCCTGACCTTTACATATCCTCTGCAACTTCGTTCACAATTTCAATGGAACGTGCCAGGCACTTCCAGAAGTGCCTGGCACGCTCTCCCCAATGGTTATCGGAGCCCCGTCTCCAGACGGGCGATCACCAGCCGCTGAATCTCGCTGGTCCCCTCGTAAATCTCCGTCACTTTGGCATCCCGGAAGTACCGCTCAATGGGCAATTCTTTACTGTAGCCCATGCCGCCGTGAATCTGGATGGCCTCTTTGGTCACCCACGTGGCCGTCTCGGAGGCGAAGAGTTTTGCCATAGACGCCTCCAGCGTGTAGCGGCGACCGGTCTTCTTGAACTCCTCTTTCGCCAGGGCCGCCTGGTAGATGAGCAACCGGCTGGCCTCAATGCGGCACTTCATATCGGCGATTTTCTGCTGGATCATCTCAAACTGGCCGATGGGCTGGCCGAAGGCGTACCGCTCCCGCGCGTACTGGACGGATGCCTCGTAGGCGGCCTCGGCGATGCCCAGCGCCTGCGCGGCGATGCCGATGCGCCCGGCGTCCAGCACGGCCATCGCAATCTTGAACCCCTCGCCCTCTTCCCCCAGCCGGTTCTCTGCGGGACAGCGGTAGTCCTCAAAGTGAATCTCGCTGGTCGCCGAGGCGCGGATGCCCAGTTTCGGCTCCGTCTTGCCCCGGTGGAAGCCCGGCAGGTCAGTGTCAATGATGAACGCGGTCACCCCCCGGTAGCGCGGCTGGGCATCGGGGTCGGTCTGGGCGAAGAGGACGATGTACTTCGCCACCGGCGCGCTGGTGATCCAGGACTTGGTGCCGTTGATGGTGTAGTAGGAGCCGTCGGGGGAGCGGACGGCGGTGACGCGGATGTTGCCGGCGTCGGAGCCGGACTGCGGTTCGGTCAGCGCGTAGGCGCCGATGCCCCCCCCGCTGGCGACGGCCCGCAGGAACGTCTGCTTCTGCGCCTCGGTGCCGTAGTGGAGGATGCCGTAGCAGTAGAGGGAGTTGCAGACGGACATAATGACGCCGTGGGAGGCGTCCACTTTGGAGATTTCCTCCAGTGCCAGGACGTAGGCCAGGGTGTCCAGCCCCTGTCCGCCGTACTCCTCGGGCACCTCAATGCCCATGAAGCCCATGGCGCCCATTTTGCGGACCGTCTCGTGGGGGAACTCCCCGGTCTCGTCGTAGTGGCTGGCGATGGGCGCAATCTCCTTCTGGGCGAAGTCCCGGGCCATATCCCGGATCATGCGGTGTTCATCGCTGAGTCGCAGGTCCATCGGATGCTCCTCCTGGGATGTGGTTTAAGGTTTGTTTTAACCACAAAGGACACAAAGGACACGAAGATAGAAGATAGTTGTAGAAGAATCCTTTGTGTCCCTTCGTGTCCTTCGTGGTTTTTGTGGTCTTTATCCCAAATCGTGCTTGGGATAAATTTTGGGATAAAATCTGCCCGGTTGCCCTTGACGAATTTGGGCAAGCGCGGTATAATATCAGTGCGTTGCGGGGTAGAGCAGTGGCAGCTCGTCAGGCTCATAACCTGAAGGTCGCAGGTTCGAATCCTGCCCCCGCGACCTGAGCGGCAGGCCCCGGCCTGCCGCTTTTTTCATGTGCTGCTGAGTCTCCTGCAAAAAGGTCATTTCACCGCCGAGACGCAGAGTACGCAGAGATTATGCTGATTCAGCCTCTTTGGGCCGCAGGCCCAGGAAGGCTGACTTCATTCAGCGCCTGAATCGTTGCTCCTAAAGTATATTCCAACCATCGTTTCTGTCAACCCCTGCGGTGGGTGTGTTCCCTTTTGTCGGGCCTGTTTGTAGGGTCTTCATACCCCTGGCGAAGGCATACCCTGTGCGCAGGCCGCCAGCCTGCGCTACGCTATCTCCAAACCGATCAGGGCAGGTAGTCACCCAATTTTTCAGATTTCATCCATCTTGACTTTCTCGCTGCGTTGTGCTATAATAAAACTGCTTCTTGGTCATCCCCTTATCTTCAACGGGCCTATGCACACACCACGGACCAACGGGGCCTTTCAGGGAGCGGGGACGTATCCGGCCACCGATACCGGATAGGAATATCGCGCGAGGGCCGCGGGGAGTTTCTCCCCCGGCCCTCGTCTGTTTTCGGCCCCTGCGGTCCATACGGAAGGAGGTGATACCGGAACGAAACACGCTTCACTCTTCACTTTTTACTTTTTACGTTTCACTCTTCACGTTTTAACCTCCTTCGCTCTGTGAAACGTAAAACGTGAAACGTAAAACGTGAAACGTAAAACGTGAACCCCATTCAACCCACAAGGAGGCAACCATGAGTACCAGAACGACCTGGCGCTGGTCCAGCCTGCTGGTCGTGGTGACGATGATCGTCAGCATGGCCGCGGCGACCGTCAGCGCATCCCCGGCGCCGGCGCGGCCCGAAACCGCCACGGCCGCCCCGGCCTGGCAATTCCCATCGCCGGAGGCGACCAAACCGCCTTTGCAGGGGCAACCCCCTGTCCAGGGTGAGGGAAAATCCGACGAGGCCCTCTCCAAACTGGCCCCCGAACTCCGCCCCATCGCTAAGGCCCGCAGCCCCGAACTGGTTCTGGTGACCGTCCTGATGCAGGCCGGGACCAAAGTCCAGCCTTACTTCCAGCGGGTGGTGGTCCGCAAGCCCATCGGCGGCCTCCAGTGGGCCACAGGCGAGATCCGCGGGGCCAATCTCCTCAAACTGGCCAGTCTCCCCGGCGTCATCTCCGTGGTCTCCTTCCAGTCCTACGCCCCGGTACCTGCTCCCAATGATGACTTCCGGGGAGGACTCGGTTACCAGCCGCCTTCCCTCAAACTGGAGAAGGGCAAGGGGGCCCAGGTAAAGGAGGCCCTGCGTAAATTCACTGCGGGGATGAGCCCGGAGCAGGTGCGGGAGAAACTCCGAACCGATTCCGCCTTCCGGGCGAAGGTGAGTGAAATCCTGGGGCGGCCGCTGCCGCAGCGCCCGGCCCTGCCGGAGAAGCCCTCTCTTCCTCCGCAGGGCGGAATTCAGCCCGCCACCATTAAGGTGAAAGACGTGCATGGTGCCTCCGCGGCCTGGACCAAAGGCTACACCGGCACGGGCGTGGTGGCGGCGGTGGTGGATACCGGCGTGGACTTCGCCCACCCCGACCTCCAGGGCACCCAGGCCCGCGTCCCCTCCGGCCCCTATGCGGGTTGGCCCTACTCCTACGACACCCTCTCCGGCCTGTTCTACGCCTTTGGTTATCCCACTATCGGGCCGGACACGTACTGGGACTGGGTTAGCTGGACCTACTACGCTCACACCCTGCCGGTGGAAAGCCCCACCTGCAACGGCATCACCTGCATGGCCAACCTGAAGATTGATTTCGGCTCTGATGCGGGTTGGCCCTGGCCTCCGGTGGTCCTCCCCTTCGTCTGGCCCGACACCTCCAAGAGCGGCCAGTACTACTACACCGTTCACCCGGACTTCCCGCTGCTGGTTGCGGGCTATTACCTTGGTCTGGGCTATGCTGCTCCTCCCTCCATTGCCCCCGCTGCCGTCATCGTGGCCGATGAGAACACCGCCGGGGTCTACGATACGGTCTACGTGGACGCCGACTTTGACCAGGACCTGACCAACAACAAGCCGATGCGCAAAGGGGAAGAATTGGCCGGCGTGGACCTCTACGATGCGGCCGGGAACCCCGGCACCGACGGTATCTGGGACCTCTCCGCCGGGATGCTGGCCTGGATCGCCGACGGCGCAAACGTCCCGCCCGGGACCGGCGTGCTCTACACGGGCCTGACTGTCCCCGCAGCCGGGCGCCTGCTGGCTTTCATCGGCGACGATAACTCCCACGGCACCAACTGCGCCGGCGATATCGCCGCCCAGGGGGTGATCACCGACCCCGAGTGGATCGGCCCCATCAATCCCATCTTCGGCGGCGCGGCGAACGCGGGCGGTGTGGGCGGCCCGGTCCTCTCCGGCATGGCCCCCGGCGCCAAGATTGCCGCCTTCCAGCATGGCTTCTGGCTCCCCTTTGACTCCTGGGTCCTGGCAGCCCTGGGCTTTGACGGTGTTCCCAATACCGGCGACGAGGCCCAGATTTCTTCCAACTCCTGGGGCGCCAGCGCCACCATCAACGACGGCTGGGATGCGACCTCCCGCTTCGCCCACTGGCTCAACCGCAACTACGCCCCCAACCTGGCCTTCCTGGTGGCCACGGGCAACGGCGGCCACGGCTACGGCACCGTCACCGAGCCTGACGGCGGTTCCATCATTGACGTGGGCGCCAGCACAATGTATGGGACGCTGACATACTTTGAGTTCATCTTGGACGAGACGATGCTCACATATGGCGACGTCCAGCTCTGGTCCAACCGCGGC
>JAGHZG010000128.1 GCA_017743275.1 Chloroflexota bacterium
TGTATAAGAGACAGTGGGTATCCAGATAGCGGGCGACGGCCAGCGCGCTGGTGCATTGCCGCTGGACCCGCAGGACCAGCGTCCGCAGGCCCCGCAGGAGGAGCCAGGCCTCCAGCGGCCCCAGATTGGCCCCGGTCGTCTTCAGGACGTCCATCAATACTTCCCGCCGCGCCGCCGACGTGACCACCACGCCCGCCAGCACGTCTCCGTGGCCGCCCAGATATTTGGTCGCGCTGTGGATGACAACATCGGCCCCCAGGGCCAGCGGGCGGACCAGGTACGGGGTGGCGAAGGTGTTATCCACCAGCAGCGCCGCGCCGTGCCGGTGGGCGACCTCCGCCAGCGCGGGCAGGTCGGCGACCTTCAGCAGGGGGTTGGAGACGGTCTCCACCAGCAGGGCGACGGGGCGGAGTTCGGCGCAGGCCGCCTCCACTGCCGCCAGGTCCGTCACCTCCACGAACCGGACCGACACCCCCTGGGAGCGCAGGAGGCGGTCCAGGAGCACGTAGGTGGCGCCGTAGAGGTCGCGGGCCGCCACCACCGCCGTCCCGGCCCGTGCGCCGACGGCCAGCAAGGCCCCGTGGATGGCCGCCATGCCGGAGGCGAAGGCCACCGCCGTCTCCCCGTCCTCCAGCGCGGCCACCGCCTCCTCCAGCGCGGCGACGGTGGGGTTCCCGTGCCGGGTATAGACATAGCCCCCGGTGGCAAAGGCCTCATCCAGGTCCTCCATCCGTTCGTAGGAGTAGGTGACGGAGGGATGGATGGGAGGAACGGTGGGAATGTAGGGGCGACCCTTGCGGTCGCCCCCCTTGCGGTTGTCCTCTACGCGTCCGGCATGCACCGCGCGGGTTTCCAGCGCCCGGTCGGCGAAGTCTTTCCCGCTCATTCGCCCTCCAGCCACGCCAGTGGGTCGTCGGTCTGGACCCGCATCCGGCCCGAGGGGTCCGGGAGATATTCCAGCGGCCCCTGGGGGACGAAGGGGTCTATCTGCAGGCGGCCTGTGTCCATGAACTCCCAGATGACCTGGAAGGGCGCCTTTCCCGGCACCCATTTTTCCACGATAAAGACGCCGTGACCGGGCAGGATGGTGAAGGCGACCGGACGGGGGTTCTCCGGATTCTGCAGGCATTTCGCTCGTCGGAAAGCCTCCACGATGCCCTCTGCCTGCGCACCGGTCCCGCAGGAGACCGGATAGCACTGGTAGGGGAGGGCCATTGGGACGTATTCCACGTACTGGGGATCGTAGGCGGCTACCCCCCGATGGCCGTGGAGTTTGGAGCGGGCCACCGGTACCTCCTGGACCCCCTCCGGTGTTTCCCAGCGGACCCGGGGCAACGACTCGTCCATCGCGAACATTTCTAAGGCCTCGGAGGAAGGGGGGTCGTTCCGTTTGCCCTCCACCGGCTGGTACAGGGCCCCTTTCCGGTCGGGTCGGACACCCACGATAACCGCTAGGTCGTCCTCCGAAATCTGGCGCTTATCTACGGGACGGGCACTTCCGGTCACCGTCGCGACCAGTGCGCCCAGTTGGGGGTCCCAGGTGGCGAAGCATCCCTCGCTGTACTGCTCTGCGACGGCGTCGGAGACCGCGGGGACATGGACCAGGTCGGCGATGCGGACCATTTCCGTGAAGAAGTCTCGCCGGCTCAACTGATGGGCCGCCTCAGCCATCGCGGTCGGGGTGGTCAGCGCCCGCCACGTTTCGGCGAGAATCGGTGGCTCCACCAGGGTGTGATGGGTCACCTCCTCCACGCTGACCGCGGTGACCAGACGCAGGACCAGGTCGTCGTAGAACGGGTCGGGCTCTATGGCCCGGCAGCACGGGTAGGCCCCGACCAGGTCAAAGGGGTAGGCGACCGCGGGGTGGTCGTCACCCACAAAGAGGAGGATGCGCAGACACTTGGCCCGGGCCTGGAGGAGCCGCTCCAGTGCCAGAAGAGGCCCTCCCCGCCGTCCCTGCTCCCAGAGGACCCGCCAGGCCTCCGGTGCCAGTCCAGGGAACGCGAAATCCGCCGGGTCCGGCTCGGGGCGGGCGAGGGCCTGTCGGAAGTGGTCCAGGAGGCGGCGAAACTCCCGCTTCGTCGCGTGGACCAGCGTCACGACGGTGGGCGTTCGGGACAGGTGGAAGCGGCGCCGCGCGGTGAGGAGGAGGGATTGCCGCCAGCTGACCGGTTCCGCGAACGGTGCAGTGGTCAGCAACAGGTCGGTCTTCTCATTGGGGTCGGGTTGGACCACGTCCCCCCGATGACGGAAGCGGGCCAGCAGACGGTCCACGGCCCCTTCTAATAGCGCGGTCATAGAGAGACCGGGGACAAAAGCGACCCGGACATTCCGGCGCAACCAGGGATGGGTAGCCACCTGGGTCATCCAACTCATTGGGCTTCTCCTCCTCTCGTGGAACTTTCTTCCCATCCCTCCAGATGGAACTGGCGGGTGAACCAGTCCCCCAGGGACGGGCAGAGAGCGCTGAGGTAGACGAAGAGGCGGACCTGGAGGGGTATGATAACCTCCGGGGTGCGGCGGCGGATAGCGCGCAGGATGGCCCGTGCGACTGCCTCCGGCGGAATCTTGGCCGAGATCCACGGCACCCGCAGGTGGGCGATCATCGGCGTATCCACCCGTCCGGGGAAGACGGTGGTGACGGCGATGCCGTAGGGGCGCAGTTCCTGCCGCAGGATGTCCCCCAGACCGGCGACGGCGAACTTCGCCGCCACGTAGGGGCCGTCCGGCGGGATGCCCTTTTTGCCGTCGGCGGAGGAGATGAGGACGATGTGGCCACTCCGTCGGGCGACCATGTGGGGGAGGACGGCCCGGACGGCGTGGAGGACGCCGTAGAAGTTCACCGCCATAGACCGCTCCACGTCGGCGACGGTCATGGTCAGGACGGGGGCGCGGATGTAGGCGCCGGCGCAGGCGACCAGGATGTCCACCTGCCCCCAGCGGGCGATCGTCTCCGCCACCGCGCGCTCCATCTCCTCCTGCCGGGTGACGTCGGCGGGGGCGACCAGGGCCTCCCGCCCCATTCCCTCCATCTCCCGGGCGACCTCCCGGAGCGGCCCCTCGCGGCGGGCCACCAGTGCCAGGTGGGCTCCTTGCCGGGCCAGCAGGAGGGCTGTCGCCCGCCCGATGCCGCTGGATGCGCCGGTTACCAGAGCAACGCGATGTTGGAGCGAATAACGGGCCATCGTGACCTCCAATGGGAAGAGGCAGGGGTTAGGGCGAAAGGGCATGTTGCCCGGTTGCCTGTCAATGGCTACTGAAATAGGGGATGAGGTGCGGCAATAAAAGCGCCGCTCCCCATCCCCTATCGTTTCCTCCAGAGGGGGCTTTTAGAAAATGTAGAGCGCCCCCGGCGCGACTCGAACGCGCAGCCAACGGATCCGAAGTCCGTTGCTCTATCCAGTTGAGCTACGGGGGCATACAAAAATGGCACGGCGGTGCCGTGCCTATCGTGGGGTGGATGGTGGGACTCGAACCCACAATCTCCTGGGCCACAACCAGGTGCCCTAACCCTTGGGCCACACCCACCGCGCGCTGTTATTTTACCACAAATGGCGGATTTGACAACCCGGCCGGGACGGAGATAATATAGAGTGATGCCCCTCAACGTTGAGATGCACTCTCACCCATCGGCCTTTGACACGCTGGCGGACGAGTGGACGGCATTGCTGCGCCGCTCCGCCACCGATGTACCGTTTCTCACCCCGTCCTACCAGCGGGCCTGGTGGCGCCATCTGGCGGATGTGGAGACCCGGCGGACTCCGCCCTCACTGTGCCTGATGACGGTCCGGGACGGCGCCGAACTGGTCGGAATCGTCCCCCTCTGTCAGGCCGACCGCCCGGAAGGGCCTATCCTGCAGTGGGTTGGCTGCGTGGAGGTCTCCGATTATCTGGATGCCGTCGTCGCGGCCGGGCGGGAGGCAGAAGTGTGGGCCGCCGCCCTGAACGGGCTGACCGACCCGGCTACACCAGAGTGGAAGCGGATGGACCTCTGCAACGTACCGGCGGACTCCCCGACGCTCCAGGTCCTCCCCGCGCTGGCCCGCCAGCGCGGCTGGACCGTGGAGACGGAAGTTCAGGAGGTCTGCCCCGTCATCCCCTTGCCGTCCACCTGGGAGGAGTACCTGACGTCTCTGGACGGGAAGGACCGACACGAACTGCGCCGCAAACTCCGCCGGGCGGAGGCGCTGGAAGGACTGCGCTGGTATATCGTCGGGCCTCAGCACGACCTGGAGGCCGAGATGGAGGATTTCCTGACCCTGATGGCCAGGAGCACCCGCGCGAAGGCGGAGTTTCTCACCCCGCCGATGCGCGCCTTCTTCCGGGAACTGGCCCGGGCGGCGTTTGCCGAGGGTTGGCTGCAGTTGGCCTTTCTGGAATGGGACGGGCGGAAACTGGCCGCGTATCTCAACTTTGTCTATCGGAACCGCGTCCTGGTGTATAACTCCGGTCTGGACTGGCGGGCCGACCCCGGCCTGGGCGCGGGCATCGTCCTTTCGGCCTTCCTGATCCGGCACGCCATCGCCGAGGGCCGGGAGGCCTACGACTTCCTGCGCGGGAGCGAGGACTACAAGTACCGCCTGGGCGGAAAGGACGTCCCGGTGTATCGGATTGGGGTGGATAGAGGGCGTGTCCCTGGAGGGTAGGAGCATGGGGAAGAGGAGGGAAGTGAGGTCTCTGGTACGGCAGGTGGCGGACCGACTGGCGCGGTCATATGCTCCGGAGAAGATTGTGCTCTTCGGTTCATGCCTCTCCGGTTACATAGACGAAGAGAGCGATGTGGATTTGCTGATTATCAAAGAAACCTCTCTCCCTTTTCATCGGCGAGGAGGCGAGGTGCGCGCTCTCCTGCGTCCGCTTCAACTCTCTCTACCTATGGACATTATCGTGTTAACCCCCCAGGAACTGAACGAACAATTGAGGCGTGGAAACGTTTTCCTGGAAAGCATCATCCGGGAGGGGGAGGTGCTTTTTGATCGGAGTGGAGTCGCGGCATCCTGAGGACTGGCTGGAGCGGGCCTACCGGGACCTCAACCGGGTGCGGGTGCTCCTGGATGTCGGGGATTCCGAGGGCGCGGGTTTTCATCTCCAGCAGGCCCTGGAGAAAGCGCTGAAGGCGTTTTTGCTGAACCAGGGCATCCTTCCTCGCCGAACTCACGACCTCGTTGTGCTGTTGAATGAGGCGGTTTCCCACATGCCCGAATTGGAACCGTTTCGCGAATTATGTGAGGTGGCCAACGGTTTTTACATTCCCCAAAGGTATCCCTTTCTGTTTGTCTCTCCCCCGGAGAGAGAGGAGTTGGAGGAGTTCCTGAGTCAGGCAACCGTACTCCTGCAGGCGATTAGAACGGCGATTGGTTTTGAGCAACATTCTCCAGGGAGTTCCTGATGCACCCACTGTACGACGAAGCCAACGAGGTGGTGGAGAGACTGCGGGCGGCCCGGCTGGAAGTCGCCCATCTCTCCGCGGAACTGGCCCGGGCCGAGTACGACCTCCGCGTGACCCAGGCCCGGGTGGAACGGAAGTGGATCAAGAAGGCGGGAGGGGAGAAATCGCTGGCCCCCACTGCCGAAGACCGGGCCCGCATTCTCCTGGTTGCGCTGGATGCCGACGAGGAGTACAGGGCGGCGCTCCAGCGCCGGGACGCGCTGGCGCTGCGCCTGGAGGAGGCGAAGGTGGAGGCGGATGCCCTGCGCAACCGGCTGAGCGTCATTCTGGCCGCGATGCGGGC
>JAGHZG010000129.1 GCA_017743275.1 Chloroflexota bacterium
GCAGCGTCAGATGTGTATAAGAGACAGCCTGTTCTTTATGCTCATCGTGGAAGTCATTCTGCTTCCCCTGTTTGCCGGACTGTTCAACGTCCCACTGCTGCGCCCGGAGGTGCTGCTGGTGACGATGATGGGGACGGTGGGGTACGCCGCCGTGGGGACGCTGCTGGCAGCGATGGCGGTGAATACCCGCGCCCGCGAGGTTCTGCTGCCTGTCCTTCTCCTCCCCCTGGCCTTCCCGGTCCTCATCGCGGCCGTCCAGACCACCGGCGCGCTGCTGGAAGGGGGGACGCTGACAGAAGCGGGCGGATGGCTCCGCCTCATCGTCGTCTATGACCTGGTGATCCTGGCCGTCGCCACACTCACATTCGGATACGTTCTGGAGGAATGAACGATGAACCGACACCGCGATCTTCCTGGCCTCATCCTGGCCCTGGCCTCGGCGGTCGCCGTGCTGACCGCCCTGGGGATGGTCTTCCTCTACGCCCCCCGGGAGGCGACGATGGGGGACGTCCAGCGCATCTTCTACTTCCATGTCTCCTCCGCCTGGGTGGGCTTCTTCGCCTTTTTCGTCACGTTTCTGGCGGGCATCCTGTACCTGATCCGGGGGGAGCGCCGATGGGACATCCTGGCCCTCTCCTCGGTGGAGGTCGGGCTGACCTTCATCACGATGGCGGTCATTACCGGCTCCCTGTGGGCGCGGCCGGTCTGGGGGACGTACTGGACATGGGAGCCCCGGCTGACCATCTCGGCGGTCCAACTGCTCATCTACATCGCCTACGGGATGCTGCGCCGGGCGGTGGAGGGGCCGGAGCGGCAGGCCCGCTTCGCCGCCGTCTACGGCATCGTTGCTTTTGTGACGGTGCCCCTCTCCTGGTTCTCCATCCGCTGGTGGCGCACCATCCACCCGGACATCCTCACTGGTGGCGGGGAGATGACGCTGACGCCGCGCATGGTGCAGACGCTGCTGGTCTCGCTGGCGGCGTTCACCCTGCTCTATGTGACGCTGCTGCGCCAGCGGATCCGCCTGGAGCGCTTCGCCGACGCATTGGCCGCGTTAAAAATGACAAAATGACCAATGACAAAATGACCAGTGACCAATAACCAATGACCATTGACCATTGACCATTGACCAATTTACCAGTTTACCCATCTACCGACTGAAGGAGGAACCATGCCGGTCTATCTGGTTGCGGCGTATGCGGTTTTCTGGGGACTGACGTTTGTCCTGGTCTTCTCCATCTGGGCCCGCCAGCGGCGGCTGGAGCGGGAGTTGGAGGCCCTGAAGAAGGCACAGCCGTCGGATCAATAGAGTTCAGCGGTTTAACAAACGCGGTAACTATTCAGCCTCACCCCCCCAACGGCTTCGCCGCCCGCCGCAGGCGGCGGGAGTGCGGTGAGGAAGCCTGAATAGTTACCAAACGCGTTCATCCGCACCCATCCGTGTCCTGTCTCCAATGAAGTCCAATAGAACGCAGATGCCTGGGGAAAAGGATGACCGCCATCAGCGCTCGTTGCGGATGCTCCGGCGGGCAATCTTCTGGGTCTCCTTTCCTTTTGGTATTCTCTTTTTTGTCCTGCCTATCTACAGCAAAGACCTGGGCGCAACGGCGCTGGATGTGGGTATCCTCGACCTGGTGATCCTGGCCGTCGCCACACTCACATTCGGATACGTTCTGGAGGAATGAACGATGAACCGACACCGCGATCTTCCTGGCCTCATCCTGGCCCTGGCCTCGGCGGTCGCCGTGCTGACCGCCCTGGGGATGGTCTTCCTCTACGCCCCCCGGGAGGCGACGATGGGGGACGTCCAGCGCATCTTCTACTTCCATGTCTCCTCCGCCTGGGTGGGCTTCTTCGCCTTTTTCGTCACGTTTCTGGCGGGCATCCTGTACCTGATCCGGGGGGAGCGCCGATGGGACATCCTGGCCCTCTCCTCGGTGGAGGTCGGGCTGACCTTCATCACGATGGCGGTCATTACCGGCTCCCTGTGGGCGCGGCCGGTCTGGGGGACGTACTGGACATGGGAGCCCCGGCTGACCATCTCGGCGGTCCAACTGCTCATCTACATCGCCTACGGGATGCTGCGCCGGGCGGTGGAGGGGCCGGAGCGGCAGGCCCGCTTCGCCGCCGTCTACGGCATCGTTGCTTTTGTGACGGTGCCCCTCTCCTGGTTCTCCATCCGCTGGTGGCGCACCATCCACCCGGACATCCTCACTGGTGGCGGGGAGATGACGCTGACGCCGCGCATGGTGCAGACGCTGCTGGTCTCGCTGGCGGCGTTCACCCTGCTCTATGTGACGCTGCTGCGCCAGCGGATCCGCCTGGAGCGCTTCGCCGACGCATTGGCCGCGTTAAAAATGACAAAATGACCAATGACAAAATGACCAGTGACCAATAACCAATGACCATTGACCATTGACCATTGACCAATTTACCAGTTTACCCATCTACCGACTGAAGGAGGAACCATGCCGGTCTATCTGGTTGCGGCGTATGCGGTTTTCTGGGGACTGACGTTTGTCCTGGTCTTCTCCATCTGGGCCCGCCAGCGGCGGCTGGAGCGGGAGTTGGAGGCCCTGAAGAAGGCACAGCCGTCGGATCAATAGAGTTCAGCGGTTTAACAAACGCGGTAACTATTCAGCCTCACCCCCCCAACGGCTTCGCCGCCCGCCGCAGGCGGCGGGAGTGCGGTGAGGAAGCCTGAATAGTTACCAAACGCGTTCATCCGCACCCATCCGTGTCCTGTCTCCAATGAAGTCCAATAGAACGCAGATGCCTGGGGAAAAGGATGACCGCCATCAGCGCTCGTTGCGGATGCTCCGGCGGGCAATCTTCTGGGTCTCCTTTCCTTTTGGTATTCTCTTTTTTGTCCTGCCTATCTACAGCAAAGACCTGGGCGCAACGGCGCTGGATGTGGGTATCCTCTTCTCCGTTCTCTCCTTCGTCCCCGTCGTCGTTCGCCCGTTTCTGGGACGGGCACTGGACCGCTGGGGGCGTCGCCCCTTTCTATTGATCGGGCTGGCAGGTTACGCGATTTCTATTTCCCTGTTCACCCTGGCCGATACCATCCCGCTGTTAACCGCGGCCTGCTTTATTCAGGGCGTGGGGGACGCGTTCCTCTGGCTTCCGGCCTACACTATCATCGCCGATTGGGCACGGGAAAGCCATCGGGGGCGGGAGTTCGGGCGGATAGACGAGGTCTCCGTCCAGGGCTCCATCATCGGCACTCTCATCGGCCTCGGACTGATCTTCGCTCTGGGACGGCAGGGGTTTTCGTTGAAAGCATCCTGGCCCTGGCTCTTTGCCTTTTACACGCTCCCCGCAGTCCTGGCGTTCTGGGACGGCTGGCGGGGGGTGCCGGAGAGTCGTCCCTGTGATACCGACCCCATTCAGAGCCGCCCGGTCTCTGGACAGTTACTGGCCCTGATGGGCATCGTTCTGGTCACCAGCGCGTCCAGCATGATGGTCTGGCCCCTGCTGATGATTTTCCTGCAGGACATGCTGCAGGCAGATATCGGGGCCCTGGTCATTGCATACCTGCCTGCGGCGCTCATCAGCGGGTTTCTCCCCTCCCGGCTGGGCCGAATCGCCGACCGCTGGGGAAGAAAAGGGCCGATGATAGCGGGTCTGGTGATCAGCGCGCTGGCCTCAGCGCTGATCCCTCAACTGCGCAGTCTGCTGCCGCTGACGGTTCTGTGGGCTATGGAGTCGCTGGGGTACTGCGCGTCCCTGCCAGCGGAACGGGCATTTGTGGCGGACATCGCCGGGGAGGACACGCGGGGGACCAGTTACGGCCTCTACACTTTCTCGTACTTTCTGGGGGCGGCGTTGGGGCCGATAGCCGGTGGGTGGCTATATGACCGGTGGGGGCCTGCGTCGCCTTTTTATCTGAACGCCTCGGTGCTGCTGGTGGGCGCGCTGTTGGTCGGCCTGATCCTGCGAGAGACCCGCTCCCGTGCAGGGTGACTCAGCATGAATGCGGGCCGGGCGACGGCATACCCTTCAGATGCGCTGCCGCCCGCATCCCCACTCCCCATCATTCCGGCAGGCCGGAAATCTCAAAGGTGTAGCCCAGAATCGTCACCACGCAGGACGGGGCCCGGGGCCGGGCAAACTGCAGTTCCACCTCCCGCTCCTGACCCGGCGCAATCTCCCATGGCAGCGGCGGCGCCGCCATCTGCAGTTCTGCCGGGCCAGCGCGCGAACTCAGGAAGATGTCCCGCTCCGTCACCACCAGCGCTGCGGCCCCGCGGTTGCGCACCCGGGCGACGACATGCAGAACCTCACCCCTCTCCCCCAGGAACGCCTGGGTAACCGTCACCTCCGCTTCCGCCACGGCCCGCGGCGGCGGAGTGTAGGGGAGGGAGAAACGGGCCCGCAGTTCGGACGCCGCCTGGGGGCCGAAAACCCAGGTCAGCGCAGGACCCGCCACTACCTCCGGTATCACGTAGGCGAACGTCCCCTCGGCCCTCCCCCCAGCGGGAATCTCCGTCGGCAGCGGACCGTACTTCCCCTTCCCGGCCAGCGACGGGGAGGAAAGATACCGGGTGCCGTCCCCGTCCACCAGTTCAGCGGCAAATTCGCGCGGGAGCAGAGAGACCGTCCCCGCGTTCTCCACGGACACTTCCACGAAATACGCCACCGTGCCCACGGGCAGGTCCGCCGGAGCCCGCTCCGCGTGACCCTCTATGACTGTCACCCGCGCGGTTCCCACCTGCACGGGCTGACCGGGGCCGGCCGTGGGACCGGCGGCCTGGGGCGTGGGCTCCACCAGTTCCCGAAAATCGGCCACCACTGCTGGACGTTCTCCCTCTTCTTCCAGCACCACCAACGTCAGGCCGGGGCGGGTCTGGGAAAAAAGAGACGCGTCGTCCGGGGAAACCGTCTTCTGCCGGATGACCTGGAAGGTCAATCGGGCTCCGCTGGAGAGGTGAAGGGTAATCCCATCCCCCTCCCTCAGTCCGCCGACCAGGGCCCGGTTCCCCTCCGTCGGCCCCAGGCCCAGGACATAGTGGATGACGGTGCCGTGGGCCCAGAGGGCGGCGCCAGGGGCAGATGCCAGAGGAATCCAGGCCGGGCCCTCCACCCTGGCCGCCTGGACTGCCAGCGAACGACTGCCGACTTCCAGCGAGGTGGGGACCGCCAGCGGGACCTCGGCGTTGCCGATTTCGGCCACGGGCGGCGCGGGGACGGGCAGAGGGCTGGCGCCCGGAACCACCCGCGTGACGGAAAGGGGAATCCCCGCCGGACGCCGGGGGAAGAGGACGGGGCGCAGGGCCAGCAGGGCAACCAGCGTAATCAGCAGAAGCGCCATACCGACCCCTCCCAGCCAGATGACTGGGGCCGGAAGGCGGGAAAGGGGGCCTCGTGCCGGAGAAGAGGGAGGAGCAGACCCTCCCTGGGGTCCAGGAGAGGACGGCTGATCAGGAGCAGATACTGGCTGGTCCATTACGGGTTCCCTGTCGGCGCCGCAATGCGGATGTAGACGCTGGCCCCCTCCCTCTCTACCACGCGGCCAATGCCCAGGTAGGGGACGACGACACGGACGGCCCCCCGGACGGCGGCGGTGAACCGGAGGCGCCCCACGTCGTCGGTCACCCCTTCGGCGACCTGCTCTCCGGTGAGGGTGTCGTAGGCCAGGATGCGCAGCCCCGCCACTCCCTCCCCGGCCCCGGGACTACGGTCGTTGTTGGCATCGTAGTAGACCAGGATGTCC
>JAGHZG010000130.1 GCA_017743275.1 Chloroflexota bacterium
CTCTTCACTGACCGTCCGCACTTCGGAGACGGCCACCCATCCCTGGCGCACGGCGACCATCGTCGCCTCGGTGCGGGAGACCACCTCCAGTTTGGTGAAGATGTTGCGCAGGTGGACCTTGACGGTGTTGGTGCTGATGTGCAGCCGGTGGGCAATCTCCTTGTTGGATGCCCCGGTGGCGACGTAGCGGAGAATTTCCAGTTCCCGTTCGGTCAGCGGTTCGCCGGGTTCAGCCATGGGTCAGGTCGCAGGTAGCAGGTCGCAGGTCGCAGGGCGCAGGTCGCAGGGCGCAGGTCGCAAGGATAGAGTTAAGTGTGCTCTCGCCTGCGCGCAATCTCATCAACAATCTCTTCTAACGTCTTACCGCCAAACAACATTTCCCGCTCCTGGGTGTAATCACCCAATCCGGCGATAAACTGTTTCAGAAAGCGAACGGTGTTCACAACACCCAATTCCCGGTATAGCAGGCGTATGGCTTGCTGATTGATTTCCACCAGCGGCTTGGCTTCTATAACCATTTCTCCAACTCCTGGATGAACTCTACCGGTGTAACCACCCTGACTGCTAAACCTGGAACGCGCCTGGCCTGGCGCATCAACCGGTCGTCGCAGGTACAAAAATAATCTGCCTCCCCTTTTTCGGCTGACGCCAGATGCAGCGCATCCAACGGCTTGATTCCGTACAACGAGAGATATTTTGCCCGCTCCTCTACATCTGCCGTTACCTGAACGGTTATACTGGCTTGCTCCAGCACAGCGCTGGCATATTCCCGGCGAATTAGTGAGGGATTTTGCTCGTTTTCGTAGATCAACGCCTCAGATGAGATTAAATCCACTTCTCCCCTCTCGCAAACGGAGAGAATGCCCAGCACTGCCTCGGCTTCCAGAAGAATGCGCAGTTGCTCTGGAGTATCCAACGGGCGCTGGATCGCACACATATCCAGGTAAATCTTGACTTTATTCATATCCTTCTACCGGCTGGCGATGGCGATGCCGGTCAAGACCAGCGCGCCGCCGATCAAGGTGACGATGCCCGGAATCTCCCCCAGGATGATCCAGGCCAGGATGCTGGAGCCGATGGGCTCGCCCAGGACGGCCAGGGTCACGTACGTGGCCGGGAGATGGCGCAGGGCCCAGTTCAGGGAAGAGTGGCCGGTAATCTGTGGCCCGAGCGCCAGCAGGAGCAGCCAGAGCCAGTGGATGGACGGGTATCCGCCCAGTGGGACGCGCGCCAGGGCGGCGACGGCCATCAGGACGACGGCGGCGGTGGAGTAGACGGGGAAGACGTAGGCCAGCAGGGAGAGGCGGGCCCGCAGCCGTCGCCCAATGAGAAAATAAACCGCCACGGAGAGCGCGCCCGCCAGCGCCAGCAGGTCCCCAGTCAGCCGGTGGGTGCCCTGCCCCCAGTCGTTCAGACCGATGATGACGGAGCCGATGGTGGCCACCGCCAGCCCGACCACCAGCGGTCGGCTCAGGTGTTCCCGCAGGATCAGGAACGACCCCAGGCCCACGAAGAGCGGGCTGGTGCTGACCAGCACCACCGAGGCGGCGACGGAGGTGTAGGCCAGGGAGGAAATCCAGGTGGCGAAGTGAACCGCCAGCATGGCGCCGGAGCCCAGCATCAGCAGCCAGTCCCGCCGGGCCAGGCCGCGCAGTTCCTCCCGTCGGGTCGCCAGAGTGACGGGCGCCAGGATGAGGGAGGCCAGGGTGAGCCGCCATGCGGCAATCGCCAGCGAGTTCACCTCCGCCTGAGCCAGTCGGATAATGGGCGAGGCAGTAGAGGCCGCCAGAACGCCCACCACCAGCGCCAGGTGGGGCGGGAAAGCGGACACAAGTGGACGTGGAAGGACATGGGTTTCTTCGGGTTTGTTCCGCTGGCTCATGTTGGAAATGGTGATGGTCCCTACAAGCCTAACGGTCATTGCGAGGCGGCGATAGCCGCCAAAGCAATCTCTTTGCAGGTTGGGAGATCACTTCACTTCGTTCGCAATGACATTTTGACTTCGCTGCAAAAAGGTCTCTTTACCGCAGAGACCGCAGAGTACGCAGAGCAGTATTGAAGATCTCTGCGCTCTCTGCCTTCTCTGCGATGAGTTTTTGCAGTGGACTCCATTTTGCTTCACCGCTCTTGGCGGTTCTCAATGGCAGTAGTTACGAATTGAGAAAAATTCGTGGCGAATTCTGACAACTACCGGCTCAGCCATGACCAGGGGATGATGGGGTTCACGATGTCCATCGTGATGATGACCAGCGACAGGCCAATCAGGATGAGCATCCCGGCCACATGGATTTTCGCTTCGGTCTCTGGGGAGATGCGGCGGCCCCGGATGGCCTCTATGATGACGAACAGGGCCCGCCCGCCGTCCAGCGCGGGCAACGGGAGCAGGTTGGTCATCCCCACGGCCAGGCTGATCAGGGCGGTGACCTGCAGCGCCAGGAAGGGGATGCCCGTCTCTACGCTCTCCTTGAGGGCATAGCCCAGAAATCCCAGGATGCCCGGGATGCCCACCGGGCGGACCGCCTCTGTTGCGGAGACCTGACCGCTGGAAACCATACGGGGCAGGTTAATGATGCTGAGGACGACGCCCACCATGCTCCGTCCGGCGGCGACGGCCGCGCGAGGAAGGGAGTACCGCTCCACCGACTCCGGGTCGGGCCAGTTCTGGAGGCCGACGCCCAGAAAGCCGCGCCCGTCGGTGAGGACGGGGGTGGCCGTGATAGTGATGGACGCCTTTTCTCTGAGAACAGTCAGTTCCAGCGGCTCTCCCGGGGAGGAGCGAATCCATTCCCGCAATTCTGTGCTCCCCTCTTCCAGTCGGTCCCCGTTGACGGCGGTCACGACGTCGCCCGGAAGGAGGCCTGCCTTCTCGGCGGGGCTATCCGGAACTACTTCCTGAATCTGGACGAAGGCGCGGGTGGGGACGCCCGCCGCATAAGCCGCAACCATCAGAAGAAAGGCAGTCAGGATGTTGAGCAGCGCGCCGGAGAGGAGCACAGTCAGCCGCCACCGTTTGGGCCGCGCCGCCAGACTCTGCGGATGAGACGGGTCTTCCTCGCCCAGGATGCGGACGAAGCCCCCCAGGGGGAGCAGGTTGAGGGAGTAGATGGTCCCCGGCTCCAGCGCGGTGAGGGTGCCGCGCAGGGAGCACCCCGGGCCTGCCGGTCTCTGCGGGTCGGGCCGGTCGGCCCGCCGAATCTCCACGACGCGCGGGGGGCCCTCCGGACTGGGCCGAACCCGGACCTCCACGGGCTGGCCCGGCGCCAGGCCGGGGGGCAGTCGGACCGAACCGGGCAGGAGCAACTGTTGCCCGTCCACCTCTATGGTGCCTTTTTCCCGGAACAGGGTGAACAGGCGGGGCGGGAAGCCCAGGCCGAACTCCAGAACGCGCGCGCCGGCCCGTCGGGCGGTGATGAAGTGCCCCAACTCGTGAATCAGAATCATCGGCCCCAGCATCAGGACCAGGGCCAGGGTAAGCCATTGGAAGAGTTCCATGGGATTAGCCGTTAGTGGTCAGTGGTTAGTCGTTCGTCTATGGTCTGTCGTCCGTCGTCCGTCGTCCGTCGTCTGTGGTCTGTCGTCATAGCGGGCGCTCGTAGATGCGGTGGGCTTTGTAGAAGTTCACTCCCAGTCCTTCCATCTCCCGCATCATCTTGGCGTTCTGCTCGTTGACCTGGACGATTTCGGCGTGGCGGAAACCCCGCTCGTGGACGGTCTTCTCCAGTTCCACGAACATAATGGCGTCCACTCCCAGGCCCTGGTACTTCGGCAGGATGCCGCCGCCGTTGAAGTCTATCCGGTCGGTGTGGTTGAATTCCCACATCAGCATGGCCCAACCGAAGGGATAGAGGCGTCCACCGCACCGCTGGAGGGCCCGGTTAATGTTCGGGAAGCCCAGAATGAACCCGACAATCTCATCTCCTTTTACAACTGCTTTGGAGAGGTCAGGCCGGGTCAGGTTGACAAGCCGGTCAATGATGCGCTGGGCGTCCTCCCCGGTGATGGGGACGAACTCCCGGTTCTCGGCGAAGGCGGCGTTGTAGGCATCCACCACCCGGGGGGCGATGGCCCGCATCTCCGCTTTGGTCCGGAACGTCAGCACCTGGAAGCCGCGCCGGGCCTTCACCCGTTCGGCGATCTCGTGGACCCGTTCCGGCAACCGGGTGCTCCCTGGCAGGTAGCCGGAAAAGTAGTCCGTCTGCTTCCGGAAACCGGCCTCCTGGATGAGGCGGTCGTAGTAGGGATAGTTGTAGGCGATGCCCAGGGCGGGCAGGTACTCAAACCCCCGGACCAGCACTCCCAGGGAGTCCCCGGCGGAGAAGCCCTCGGGCCCGCTGATGGTCTCCAATCCCCGGCTCCGGGCCCAGTCAAAGGCGGCGTCAAAGAGCGCGCGGGCCACCTCCCCGTCGTCCACCGCATCAAAGAGGGCGAAGAAGGCCCCTCTCTGGCCCCGGTAGGCGTTGCGCTTGCGGGGCTCCAGAACGGCGATCCGCCCCACAATCTCCTTCCCGATTGTCGCCAGGAAAAAATCGGCGTCGGAATGGCGGTAATAGGGGTGGCGTTCCCGGTTCAGTTGCTTGCGGGCGCTGGAGACCAGCGGCGGGACCCAGTAGGGACAGCCCCGGTAGAGGTGGAAGGGAAAGCGGACGAACCGTTCCACGTCCCGGGGGTCATCGGTACGGACTTTGTGAATGTGCACCATCAGGACGACTCCAATGGAGGATAACGGCCAGACTCACGGCGCGGCGAAGTAACTGACGGCCAGTACCCCCGGCCCGGCGTGGGTGACGATGGCGGGGGGGAGTTCGTAGATGGGGATGTCGGGAATGCCCAGTTGGGCCGCGAAATCCGCGGCCAGTTCGCGGGCGGTCGCTTCCGCATCCGCGTGCATGACGGCAAGATAGGATTCGGGGGTGCGGGGGCACTCTCCCAGGACCAGTTCCCGCAGGCGCGCCAGGGACCGCTTCTGGGTCCGCTGCTGCTCAAAGGGCTCCACCCGTCCGTCCCGCAGGGTGAGGATGGGCTTGACCTGGAGGAGTCCGCCCAGCAGGGCCTGAGCGCCGCCGATGCGGCCGCCCCGGTGGAGGTATTCCAGCGTGTCCACCAGGAAGTAGACCCGCTGGCGGGCCAGCAGGTCCTGGAGCCGGGCGACGATGGTGTCGGCGTCCACTCCCTCCCGGGCCCAGCGGGCGGCCAGGAGGACCGCCGTTGCCAGCGGCGCGGCGATGGTGCGGGTGTCTACTACCCGGATGTCGGCCCCGGGGAAGTCCTGGGCCGCCGTCAGCGCGCTGCGGACTGTCCCGCTCAGTTCGGAGGAGGGATGCAGGCAGATGATGGTCCGGTATCCCTCCGCCAGCAACCGCTCAAAGATGGGGTTGTAGAGGGCCGGGGGTGGCGCGGCGGTCTTGGGCAGCGTCGGCGAGGCGCGCAGTTTCTGCAGGAACGTCCTGGTGTCTATCTCCGTGTCGTCCCGGTATATCTCCTCGCCGAAGATAACGATCTGGGGGAGGACCGGGATGTCGTGGGCCCGGGCCACGTCCAGGGGCAGGCCTGAGGTGGTATCGGTGATGATTTTGATCATGACGACTCCTTTCTATCTGAATTATACAGGACAATCGGGAGGAGACAAGTCAAAGGCACGAAAGACGCGAAAGGCACGAAAAAGGTAACTACCTACCCAAGAACCGTTTCATAAAAACCACGAAGGACACGAA
>JAGHZG010000131.1 GCA_017743275.1 Chloroflexota bacterium
AGAGGGTGACGGTGAGCACACTCCCCGCCTCCACCCCGCCGGTCAGGTCGTACCCCACCAGTCGGATGGCCTCCCCCAACCGGTAGTCCAGCGGATGGGTGGGGGTAACCGCCAGAGGCCGCGGAGGGGCCACCCGTACCCGGAAGGCGACCGGCGCCTCCACGGCCTGCCTGTCCTCCCCGACCACCGGCAGCAGGGCCGAGGGGTCTTTATCGTAGAGGCCGATCCGTCCGTCGTACAGTTCGGGCGCCGGGGCCCAGGGGGCGACCCGAACCCGGTAGTCGTCGCAGAAGGCCCGCCCAACGGGCCAGAGGGAGGTGGGGAACCGCCCCAGGCCGGGGTAGGTGTGCCGTTCACCGATGCGGATGTTCTCCCGCCCCACCAGTTGGACGACGACGGTGTAGTCCTTCTCCATCGGGGCCCGCGCGGTCCAGCAGGCGCGCACCGTCAGCACCTCCCCCGGTGCCACCGAGGGGCGGTCCGGGGCGGCCCCCAACAACTGCGCGGCCCCTCCGTAGGTCCACCGGGGCCCCGCCACTGTGCGGGAGACGGCGGCGGGGTCCCTCAGGCGCGGCCGGGCAAAGGCCGGGTAGATGACCAGGACGGGGGTCAGCAGGTTGAGGAGGACGAGGGCCAGCAGGACCCCGCTCCGCGCCTCACGTGGCCAGGGGAGATGCTCCCAGCCCACCGCCGTCAGCAGGGCCCAGGCGCCGATGGCGGGGAAGAGCAGTCGCCCATGGGGGGCCTCCACCTGGCGCATCCACTGGAGGAGGGCCAGGAAGACCGCCCCACACCACGTCGCCGCCAGCAACAGGATGTCCCCGCGCGCCTGCAGCGTGCCGACTGAAGTCGCCCGTCCTGGGCCTTCGGCCGACGGTCGGCCTTCGCCGACCGTCAGTTCCATCACTACAGGAAAGTCTGCGGTTGCCGCGTCAGCGAAAGGCTTTGTGCCGGGGGGCGACGCCTGGCACCAAAGGCGTCTGGAAAAGAGCGTTTCCCACCGGCGCATGAATCTCCGTCCCCACCCCACCAGGGCCAGGACGACCAGTCCGCCCAGGGCGGCGTACACCCAGGCCGGATATTCCACGTGCCCCCAGCCGAACGCGCCCCAGAAGGAGCGGTACAGGCGGGGCATTTCGCTCAGCAGGGTCGCCAGCGAGGCCGGGGTCTGCCGGCCCCAGGGGGTCTGGACGTGGCGGCTGATGCCCAGGGGGTCGCCGTAGAGGAGCGCGTTGCGCCCGTACCACCACCCGCCGACGGCGACGGCGCACCCCAGCACAATCAGCGCGCGGGCCACCCTCTGCCGCGCCGTTCTGCCTGGGGACAGGAGGACCGCCCCCAGCGCCAGCGGGATCAGCAGCAGCGCGCTGGTCTTGGTGAGCGCGGCCAGGCCCACGAACAGTCCCAGAAGCAGGGAGCCGCGCAGGTCGGCCCCCCGGCGGAGGACGCGCGCCGCGGCCCAGAGGGAGAGGGTCGCCATTGCGGCGGCCGCGCTGTCGTTGCTGACGATGCCGCTGATGAAGAGAAACTGGGGGGTAAGCGCAACCAGGGCGGCCGCGCTGAGGGGGATCGCGCCCCCGCCTCTGTCGCCGACAGCCTCCCATGCCAGCAGTCCGGTGGCGGCGACGGTCACCAGTCCAAAGAAAAGAGAGACCAGGCGGGTCGCGTGGATCGCCCGGGCCGCGCCCGTCCAGGGAAACCGTTCCCGGTCGGTGTGGATGAGCATGTTCTTGTTGTCGTTGACCGTCCCTCCGGCCTGGTAGCCGAAGAAGGGGTTGTGCCACATCAGGGTGGGGAGGTCGTCGTCGGGGAAGAGGCGGCGGACGGCAGCGGCGACCAAGTAGTAGAGGGGTGGCTGGGCGGCCTCCTGGTAGGCGCCGCTGCGGTCCTCATCCAGGGGCGGCAGGCCGTTCCCCCCCGCCACCCAGCGGACGTAGGCATCGTGCCAGACCTCGTCGGGGGCTTCGTAGATGGGGGTGACAGCGCTATATAGGAAACCCAATACGACAAAGAGGATTTCTAAAACCACGAAGACGCCAAGAGGCGAGGATAGGGAAAATCTTTTTTCCCTTCGTGTCGTCGTGTCCTGGTGGTTTTTCTCTGATCGGTTCATTTTAGTGGGCGCTTTTCGGGCATGCCGGGGCGTCGGGGGTACTTCTCCGGCGTCGCGGCCACTTTGTCCACGATGACCAGGTAGCGGGTCTCCGCCAGGCCGTGGAGGTCCACCGGGACCAGTTTGCGCACCCGGCCGCCCAGGATGCGGATGGCCTCCTCGGCGGAGTGGACCTCGGCGGGGGCGTTTTCCCCTTTCTGGGCCAGCATGGCCCCCCGGACGCGCACCAGTGGTAGGAGGTACTCCACCAGGGTGGGCATCTCCGCCAGGGCGCGGGCGATGGCCCAGTCGTACCCTTCCCGGTAGCCCGGTCGGTGGCCCAGGTCCTCCACCCGCGCGTGGATGACCTCCACGTCCGAAACCCCCAGCCGGCGGAGCAGATGTTCCAGGAAGTCCACCTTCTTGCGGGTGGCCTCTAACAGGGTCAGGCGCATCCCCGGGCAGACGATGCGCAGGGGGAGGCCGGGGAATCCGGCCCCGGTGCCCACGTCTATCACCCGGGCCCCGGCCTGGAGTTCCGCGCGGGGCAGGACCAGCAGGCAGGAGAGGGAGTCCAGGAAATGGCGAACCTGGACGCCTTCGTAGTCCGTGATGGCGGTCAGGTTGAACCGCCGGTTCCACTCCACCAGTTCCTCGTAGTAGGTCTGGAAGAGGGCCAGGTGGGTTTCTTTCAGGGTGATGCCCAGTTCCCGGGCGCCGCGGAGGAGTTTCTCCATCCCCTATGGCTCCAGACGAATCTGCAGGTTCAAAAATCCCACGGCCAACCGGCGCGGGTCACCGCTCTGGAGAGTCGGGATCTCGGCAAGGGACCGTGCATAGGCGTACCGGAAAGAGACCAGGTTATATCTTCGCAGCAGTTCCCTCGGAATGGTCTCCCGGAACTCTACAGGGTCGCAACTCTCAAAGGAAAAGGCCCTCCAGAGAGAACCGTTGACCTCAATCTCCATTTTCTGGTGTTCATCGGGCAGGCAGAGGGGAAAGGCCAGGAATTCCAGCACAGCCTCCCCTTTCCCCTCCCACCAAAACAGGAGGTCCGACTGCTCCCCTTCAGCCCAGAAGCCCCACTCCTCCGGCAGGGACCATCCTTTCAGGAACAGGAAAGGACGATGTTCTGCGGGGGGAGAGGCACTGCGAAACACGCAGATCTCACCGGGCCACGGGGAATCCTGAGGCGGGGGAGGGAAACACTGAACGAGGCGAAGGCGGGAGGACTCCCTGGCCCACCCGTACAGGGTCTCGGCGAGGGGGCCATCCCGATGGATCAGTAGGTACTCCATCCCCAGTTGCTGGAGTTCCCCGATAGCGAAATCAAACCGGCCGTTCAGAAGGACGTCGGTGAGAGCGCCCAGATGGGGCGGTACCCAGGAGCCGTAACTGTGAATCAAGGGATGACGGTGAGAAAGCGACCCCCAGAGTTCGCGCGGGTTCCAGGCCATGCCGGTCCGGTCCAGGGAGAAAATTGCCCCGGGCGTCGGCTGTTGGGCCAGCCACTCCAGGGCCGGATGGAGGGAGAGCGGCTTCCAGACGATGGGGGTCAGGAGCAGGTCGGAAGCCCAGAGGACGCCCAGGCCCCAGCGGAGAATCCGAGGGGAGATACGGGAAAGGCCGTATCCTGCGGCCAGGAAGAGACCCGGGGCCGCGATAAACAGATAGCGGACCATCGCGCGGCCCCCCTCGGCAAAGGGTAGCAGAATCCAAAGGAAGCCAGGCAGAGGGAGCAGGTCGGCCATCCCCGGGGGAGGCTCCGGCGTTGGGAAAAGGGCGGGCTTCAGAAAGTGCCCCAACTGCCAGAGGAGACGATGGAGCATCTCCGCCTGGGGGACGTGGACCAGACGGGTGCGCCACTTCAGGTAGACCCCCAGGGAGAGGATGAGGCCAGCCAGCGTCGTCCAGGCCAGGGACGGGAGCAGGGGATGCCGATACCGTCGGGCGGCCAGGAATCCCCCCAGGCCCAGCAGGAAGGGGACCGGGCCCAGCATCCCCAAACTCCCTTCCAGCGCCTGGGGGTCCAGAAGGGCCCGGACCCCCTTGCCCCACCACAGGTGGTAGGGAGAGGGAAGGAGCCAGAGGTCGGGGCTGGCCGCGTACATGTAGAGATCGTAAAGGGAGGAACGGAGAGCGAGTTCCTGAGTGGCCCGGAGAAAAAGCATCCCCCAGGGCACACTGACGGAGGCTACGCCCACCAGGATGGCCAGAGTGAATCGCTTCTCCCGCCACAGGGTCTTCGCCAGGAGCAAGACCACCGGCAGAAGGCCCAGCCAGAAGAAATAGAGGGAGAAAAGGACGGCGATTCCCCAGAGCCATCCCATCCCCAACCCCCACTGCCACCGAACGGACGACGGGGTCCTGGCCGCCCGCAGGACCAGAACCCAGAGCCACGTCAGGGCCACAAGCCCAAATAGTTTGTCTATGTGCTCGCACGCCTGAAAGAACTGGAGGGGGAAAAAGGTGAGGCTGGCCGCTGCCAGGGTAGACGGCATCGGGGGAATCTCCAGCAGGCCTCTTGCGATGTGGAAAACTCCGGCGAAAATCCCCGCCACCGCCGCAAGGACAAGGAAGTTCAGGACGGCAATCCGGTTGGGGATAGGACAAAAAGGAATAAAGATCAGATTGACCCCCATCCAGTGGGGATAGAGAAAGAGGTTCAGGCCGAAAGGATACAGAACCTCAGGTGCGCGCAGGAACAGATTTCCCTCCGCCAGGGCCCGGCAGTGGTGTTCCACGCTCCAGAGAATCTCCAGCGGGTCCCCGTAACTGGCAAGCCCTTCGGTCAGCCCCTTCGGAGGGAAGACCCACAGGACCAGAGCCAGAAAGGCGAGCCAGGGCACCACTCGTTCAGCGAAGCAGTGCCATTGTTGGGAGAGTTCTATCCGCAATCTCTACCTCTGCAATCCGCGATCTGCCATCGGCGATCCGCTACGGCTGAGGAGTCGGAGTGGGCCGGGCCTCGGGCGGGAGCGGGGTCAGCGGCAGGCCGAAGTACGCCTCCACCACCTGCCGGGCCATCGGCGCCGCCACCGTGGAGCCCTCCCCGGCGTTCTCCACCACCACCGCGAAGGCAATCTGGGGATTGTCGGCCGGGGCGAAGCCCACAAGCCAGGAGTGGGGGTCTTTCCCCGGATTCTCCGCCGTCCCGGTCTTGCCGGCGACGGGGATGCGCATCCCCAGGAAGCGGTGAGTGGCCGTGCCGATAGGGGCCGTCGTCACCCTCGCCAGCGCCTCCCGGATGACCGCCAGATGCTCCGGGGAGACGGGGAGCGTCCCCACCGCTTCCGGCTGAAAGACCACTTCCGGCTCCGTCCCCACCGCGGCGATGCGGGCCAACACGTAGGGCCGGTACAGAGTGCCACCGTTGGCGATCGCCGCCATCATCCGCGCCACCTGCAGCGGCGTCACCAAGAGATCCCCCTGCCCGATGGCCAGGTTGACCGTGTCCCCGGGCCACCAGGCGGTTCCGGATGCCGCCTGCTTCCAGGCCGGGTCGGGCATCAGCCCCGCCGCCTCCGGGATGCCCATCAGACCGGTGGCGACCCCCAACCCAAACGCCCGCCCGAAAGAGGGGAGCAGATGGGGGTCCATTCGGTCC
>JAGHZG010000132.1 GCA_017743275.1 Chloroflexota bacterium
TGATTTATCTGATTGAGGAGCATCCCGTGTATCTGCCGCTGGTACGCCCTTTTTTTGAGGCGGCAGATAGGGGGAGATTAAATTTTGTGACATCGGTTGTCACTTTGTTGGAAGTTCTCGTGCACCCACTCCGGCAGGGTAGAGAAGAACTGGCTCGCAAATACCGGGACATCTTGCTGGGATCTGCCAACTTGAATGTAGTACCTGTTTCTGTTCGTGTCGCAGAAGAGGCTGCTCGTTTGCGGGCCCTTTATCATCTGCGTGTACCCGATGCGATTCAACTCGCGGTAGCAAAAGGGGATGGAGCGACTGCCTTCCTGACAAATGATAGGCGATTGGCCGTTGTACCAGGCATTCGCGTGCTCGTGTTGGATGAGTTGATTGGAAGTTGAGCAGGTGGGACATCGGTTATTAAATTGCGTGAGGAGGTTTTATGACCCATAAACCTGCTGCACTGGTCATCGGTGCCGGCATCGCCGGCATTCAGGCCGCGCTGGATATTGCGGACGCCGGCTTCCCGGTCTATCTGGTGGAACGGGAGCCCAGCGTGGGAGGCCGGATGGCCCAACTGGATAAGACCTTCCCGACGCTGGACTGTTCGTCCTGTATTCTCACGCCCAAGATGGTGAGTGTGGGCCAACACCCGAACATTGAGTTGATGACCTACTCGGAGGTCGTCGCGGTGGAAGGGGAGGCCGGCGCGTTTCACGTCACCATAAAGAAAAAGCCGCGCTATGTGGAGGAGGACCTCTGCCGGGGGTGCGGGCTCTGCGCGCAGGAGTGCCGGATGCACGGGCGGGTGGTGGATACCTTCAACCAGGGCCTGGGCAAGCGCGCTGCTATTTACGTGCCCTTCCCGCAGGCAGTGCCTTTGATCTACACGGTGGACCCCACGGCCTGTCTCTATCTGACCCGGGGCGTCTGTGGCAAGACGTTCAAGTGCAAGGATGCCTGTCCCACCGGCGCGATCAACTTTGAACAGAAGGAGCGGTTTGTGGAGGTGGACGTGGCGGCGATCATCGTCGCCACCGGCTTTGACCTGATGGACCCGCGCACAAAGCCGGAGTTTGGCTACGGGGTTTATCCCAACGTCATCACCGGTCTGGAGTTTGAGCGGCTCTCCTCGGCGTCTGGGCCGACGGGAGGGAAAATCGTCCTCAACGGGAAGGAGCCGCAGGACGTGGTCTTTATCCACTGCGTCGGCTCCCGGGACCCGCATACCGGAGTGCCGTATTGCTCCCGCATTTGCTGTATGTACACCGCCAAACACGCACACCTGGTCCGGGACAAACTGCCCAACGCGCGGATTACCGTCTTCTACATTGATATGCGGGCCTTCGGGAAGGGGTACGAGGAGTTCTACGACCGGGTGAAGGAGGAGCGGGTGTTCTACCGGCGAGGAGAGCCGTCGGAGGTGTACCGGCGGGGGGATCGGCTGGTGGTGCGGGCGGAGGACTCGCTGCTGGGCCGGACGGTGGAGGTGGAGGCCGACCTGGTGGTTCTGGCGACGGCGGTGGTCCCCCGGGCCGATACGCTCGCTGTGGCCGAATTGCTGGGCCTGGCCTGTTCGCCCGATGGTTTCTTCCAGGAGGCCCACCCCAAGTACCGACCGGTGGAGAGCACACGGCCGGGGGTCTTCCTGGCGGGCTGTTGCCAGGGACCGAAGGACATCCCGGATGCCGTCGCGCAGGCGAAGGCGGCGGCGGCCTCTGCGTTGGTAGTGCTGAAGAATACAGCGCAGGATTTACCACAAAGACACGAAGACACAAAGAAAAAATTATAAAACTTTGTGTCTTGGCGTCTTCGTGGTTACATCTATTTAGGGAGGCACGATGCTCATGGACATCCAGCAACACGCACGGGAACTGGGACTCGGTCTGGACCTCTTCAGTTGCATCCAGTGCGGGAAGTGTACGGGTGGGTGTCCCGTTTCCATGACGACTGCGCTGAACGTCCGCTCTCTGGTCTACGGCGCGCTGATCGGCGACATCGCGGGGCCAGTCCACCGGGAGGAACTCTGGGACTGTACCTGCTGCTTCACCTGTGTGGAGCGCTGTCCCAAAGACGTCCGCCCGGCGGAGGTCATCATCGCCCTGCGCAGTCTGCTGGTGGAGGAGGGGAAGGTCCCCAGCACCATTGGCAACGCGCTGATGGGCATCTTCCGCCAGGGCAACCCGCTGGGCTACGCGCGGGAGGACCGGACCGCCTGGATGGACGGGCTGGAAGTCAAACCGGCCCAGGAGGGCTGCGAGACGCTCCTTTTCACTTGCTGCAGTTCCGCCTACGACATCCGCGCTCAGGCGGCGACGAAGGCGCTGGTGCGGGTGCTGAAAGCCGCCGGGGTGGACTTCGGCCACCTGGGCACGGAGGAGACCTGCTGCGGCAACGAGGTGCGTCGGTTGGGGGAGATGGGCCTCTTTGAGATGCTGGTGGAGGAGGGGAAGCCGCTGCTGGAGGAAGTCGGTGCGGCGCAGATGGTGACGACATCGCCGCATTGCATGAATACTTTCCGCCACGAGTACAAACTGGGGATGGACGTGCTCCACTACACCCAGTGGCTGGTCCGTCTCCTGGAGCAGGGGCGACTGAACCTGACCGGCCGGGTGGAGAAGGTCGTCACCTACCACGACCCGTGCTTCCTGGGCAAGCAGAACGGGATTTTTGACGAGCCGCGGGAAGTTCTGAAGGCCATTCCGGGCGTGAAGTTTGTGGAGATGGACCGGAT
Organism: Chloroflexota bacterium; assembly: GCA_017743275.1. Classification (GTDB taxonomy): domain Bacteria; phylum Chloroflexota; class Anaerolineae; order B4-G1; family DUEL01; genus SpSt-77. Next base: position 2,726 of record JAGHZG010000132.1, read on the forward strand.
TCGGGAACGGAGCCTCTGCTGCGAGGGCGGCGGCGGGCGGATGTGGTTTGAGGGCACCAACACGGAGGGGCGACTGGCCTTCCAGCGGGTCCAGGAGGCCGCCGATACCGGCGCCGAGATTCTCGCTGTCGCCTGCCCCTTCTGCATGGCGATGCTGGACGACGCAGTCAAGGTGAAGGGGCTCTCGGAGCGACTGAAGGTGATGGACATCGCCGAGTTGGTGGCGATGGCGTTATAGGGAGGGGTAATGAAATCCCTGGATCGGATTACCTTTGACCCGAATGTAATGGGGGGAAGCCCTGCATCCGGGGGATGAGGGTGACCGTTGGTACCGTTGTGGGTCTGGTGGCTTCCGGGTACTCTTTTCAGGAAATCCTGGGCGTATCCATACCTGGAGGAAGAGGATATCCGCCAGGCGCTGGCTTATGCCGCCTGGAGGGCGGAAGAAGTGGAGTTGCCGCTGAGGGTCGCCGTTTCGCAACCGGAATGGGAAGAGATGCCTCTGGAGCCGTGAATGAAGGTCCTTGTAGATATGCATCTCTCCCCCCGATGGATAACCGCACTGGAGCATGAGGGGCCCAGTGTTCTTCGGATTCGGATTCAGGATGGGATGCCGGAGACCCTCGGTTCCAGAGGGGTGCAGATTCTTCAGCAGTACGGAGAGGTATTAGAGCAGGGCGCGCTGGTGACTGTGGACGAGACCCGTGCCAGGACACGAGTTTTTCCATTCCGGTAGGGGAGAGCCGTGATCTTCAAGAGAGGGCATTACAATGCTTGCTAAACCGCGCATCGGTGTCTATATTTGTCACTGCGGGACCAACATCGCCGCGACGGTGGACGTGGGGGCGGTGACGGAGTTCGCGGCCACACTGCCGGGCGTCGCCGTTGCCCGCAACTATACGTATATGTGCTCCGAGCCGGGCCAGGCCCTCATCAAGGAGGACGCCCGGACGCTGGGGCTGAACCGGGTAGTGGTGGCGGCCTGCTCGCCCCGGATGCACGAGCCGACTTTCCGCTCCGCGTCCCAGGAGGGCGGGGTCAACCCGTACCAGTTTGAGATGGCCAATATCCGCGAGCAGTGCTCCTGGGTTCACCACGACCGCCACGAGGCGACGGAGAAGGCGCAGGCGCTGGTCTACGCGGCCGTGATGAAGGCGGCCCGTCTGGAGCCGCTGGAGGAGCGGGAAGCGCCGGTCACGCCAGCGGCGCTGGTCATCGGCGGCGGCGTGGCAGGGATAGTCGCCGCGCTGGACATCGCCGACGCCGGGTTCCCGGTCTACCTGGTGGAACAGAGCGACCACCTGGGCGGCCGCGTCGCCGAACTGAACCGGACCTTCCCAGACCTGGAGCCTGTCTCGGAGTGGCTCCCTGCGCTGGTGGACCGGGTGCAGCGTCACCCGAACATCTCTGTCTACCTGAACTCGCGCGTCGCCGGGATCACGGGGTTTGTGGGCAATTTTGAGGCAACGGTGGAACCGGTAGGGGTGGGGCTTGCCCCTGCCCTGGGGCGACCGCAAGGGTCGCCCCTACAGGTTGGGGCCATTGTCATCGCTACCGGCTACAACGTCTTTGACCCGCGCCTCAAGCCGGAGTTCGGGTACGGGCTGTACCCGCAGGTGGTCACCACCCTGGAACTGGAGCACCGGCTGGCGTCCGGCGACCTGGCGGTGAACGGGAAGACACCGAAGGAAGTGGTGTTCATCAAGTGCGTTGGCTCCCGGGATCAACAACTGGGCCGCCCATACTGCTCCCGGGTCTGCTGTATGATCAGCGCCAAGCAGGCGCAACTGGTGCGCCAGGCCCTGCCCGATTCCCGGGTGACCGTCTTTTATATGGATGTCCGGACTTTCGGGAAGCGGGGGGAGGAGTTCTACGACGAGGCCCGTCGGGTCGGTGTCCGCTACCGCCGGGGCAACGTCTCGGAGATTTTTCGTCGGGGCGACCGGGTGGTCGTTCGGGTGGAGGACACGTTGCTGGGGCGGACGCTGGAGCACGAGGCGGACCTGGTGGTGCTGGCGGTAGGGATGGATCCCCGCCCGGAGGCCACCGACATCGCCGCGCTCCTGAAACTCCCGCGCTCCGCCGACGGTTTCTTCCTGGAAGCGCACCCCAAACTCCGCCCGGTGGATACGGCGGTGGACGGGGTTTTCCTGGCGGGGTGCTGCCAGGGGCCGAAGGATATTCCGGATACCATCGCGCAGGCGAAGGCGGCGGCATCTTCGGCCCTCATCCCGTTGATGCGGGGCGTCGTCCCGATGGAGGCGGCGACGGCGATAGTGGACCCGGAACTCTGCGCCGGGTGCGGGATGTGCGTGGAAATCTGCCCGTACGGCGCGCCGGCGCTGGACCCGCTCTGGGGGGTCTCACGGGTGAACGCGGTTCTCTGTAAGGGCTGCGGGGCCTGCGCGGTCACCTGCCCGTCCAAAGCGATCCGTCTCCAGCACTTCACTCCCGACCAGATTCTGGCCCAGGTGGAGGCGCTGGTGGGGTGGTAAGCGCGGTTTTTGGAGGTGAAACCAATGCCCGAATTGATTTTTGACATTTTACCGTCATCGGAAGAGTTCCGGCGCGCGGTGGCTCAATCCATTGCGATGGCGAACCCTGTAGACGACTTGTTGGAACTGGCCGGTAGACTTCGCGAATATGAGGGAAAATATGGCATGTCGTCTGCTGAGTTTTATCGTCGCTACCAGGCTGGCGTATTGGACGATGAACTGCAGCATTGTGTTGAGTGGGCGGCCGCTTATGACCTTTTTGTCAAAATCAGGCGATTGGTAGAAGCCTCCCTGATGCGGGCCGCGATTCAGCCGGAACTCAGTGAGGTGACCGTTTGAATCTCTACAGTTACCTGGCCCGCCTGGAAGATACGCTTCGTTCCCGTCAGGATATTGAAATTCAGGGGCTCCAGATACCTAAATTTCGCCCAAAATAATGGCCGTTTCCTCCGGAGCCAGAAGGGCCGCC
>JAGHZG010000133.1 GCA_017743275.1 Chloroflexota bacterium
ACCACGTGATCCTTCTTCTGCAAAGCGGTGACCACCCGCAGTTTATGGGCCGGAGAGACCCGCGCGTAGACGGCAATATCTTCTACCTCTCGCTCCAGGTCGGCGTCACTCATCCGGTCCAGTTCTATGCCGGTGACCACGCGCTCCGATGATGTCAGCAGGCCCAGTTCCCGTGCCACCGCCTGCGCGGTGACCGGATGGTCGCCGGTAATCATCACAGGCTTGATGCCTGCCTGTCGGCAGACCTGAATGGCCGCCTTCGCTTCCGGACGAGGAGCATCTATCATCCCCACCAGGCCCAGGAACGTCATCTCCTGTTCAGCGTTCTCCAGGCGGGCATCGGGCTTATAGGCCACCGCCAGCACCCGCAGAGCATCGCTGGCCATCTGCTGGGCCACCTGCAGAATCGCCTCCCGGCGGCTGTCGTCCAGCGGGACCGGACCCTCATCGGTCCACTCCCAGGCGCATGAGGCCAGGATCACCTCCGGCGCACCTTTGGAATAGGCGACCACACCATTGCCGGTTTCGTGCAGCGTGGTCATCCGTTTGGTTTCGGAAGTGAACGGGATTTCGTGGACGCGCGGAAACCGCAGATCCAGGTCGGTTTTCTGCAGCCCCGCTTTGGCCGCTGCGACCACCAGCGCTCCCTCCGTCGGATCGCCCTTGACCACCCAGCGGCCGTCGGTCTGGGCCAGCCGTGCGTCGGAGGCTAAAACAGCCCCCCGCAGCAGGGCCTGCAGGGCGGGCGTCGTCGGCTCAACAACTCTACCGTTCTCAGAGAACGTCCCCTGCGGTTCGTACCCGCACCAGATACATCCAGGAGCCGCCCCGCCACAAAGATCCGCCGGGCCGTCATCTCGCCCCGGGTGAGGGTGCCGGTCTTGTCGGAGCAGATGACAGAGGTACTGCCCAGCGTCTCCACGGCCGACAGGCGGCGCACCAGCGCGTTGCGCCGGGCCATCCGTTGGACGCCGATGGCCAGGGAGATGGTCACCACAGCGGGCAGCGCTTCGGGGACCACCGCCACCGCCAGGGCAATGCCGAAGATGAACATTTCCAGCAATGGCTGGCCGCGCAACAGGCCGAGGGCGACGATGAGCAACACGATGACGAGGGCAGCACGGGCCAGGGTGTGCCCGACCTTATCCAGGTTCTCCTGCAGCGGCGTCCGGCCGATTTCAATCGTCTGGAGCATCTGCGCGATCTTGCCGAACTCGGTCTGCATGCCAGTGGCGACAACCACCGCCCGGCCCCGTCCATACGTAACCACCGTGCCGGCATAAACCATATTCCTGCAGTCTCCCACGCCCAGATGGGGGTCGGCCAGAGGGGCCGCGTGCTTTTCCACCGGCACCGATTCACCGGTCAGTGCGGCCTCTTCCACCTGCAGGTTGATCGCTTCTATCAGTCGGGCATCGGCGGGGACGCGGTCGCCGGCCTCCAGAAGGATGACATCGCCCGGCACCAGGTGGCGGGCGGGCAGTTCCACGTCGTCGCCATCGCGGAGAACGGTGGCGGTGGGCGCGGTCATTTGCCGCAGCGCTTCTATCGCGCGCTCCGCGCGGTACTCCTGGATAAAGCCCAGCCCCACCGCAAACAGCACGATAACGGTGATGGCGATCGCTTCTACGCCGTGACCGAGGACCGCCGAGAGGCCCACGGCGATCAACAGAATGATGATCAGAACATTCTTGAACTGCTCCAGCAGGATGGCCCACGGCGAGATGCGACGAGTTTCCTGCAGTTCGTTCGGGCCATACTGGGCCAGCCTCTGCTCGGCCTCCGCGCTGCTCAGACCCGCAGGACTGGATTGCAGAAGATAACAGACATCTTCAGCCGGGAGAGTGTGCCAGGGAGAAGTGGACTGTTGCATTGGCCTGACATCCTCCTGAAAGGGTTTCCTGCTCCGATTTCAAATCCTCAGGGCAAAGAAGACTATGAGTCTACTGCAAAAACTCATCGCCGAGAACACAGAGATTTTCAACATCGCTCTGCGTACTCCTGTGGTCTCTGCGGTAAAGAGACCTTTTGCAGTGAAGTCAGACGTGACTGCTTACCAGGGGGCCTCCGGGCAAGCGCTATCAGAGATGCGGCGAAGGCATGCCCCTGTAGCGCAGGCCGCCAGGCCTGCATGCAGGCTGACAGCCTGCGCTACATTTACTTGCAAACCGATTCGGGTAGGTGGTTACAGTCAGACTATTAAAAAGAAAAGCGAGACCAACAAGAAGAACCTTTGGTCTCGCCCGTAGCGATGGACGCTACCAAGCAGCCGGGAGCGATGCTCCGTGGTGACGACTGCTCATTCCTCAGGGCGGGCTACTCCCCAACCGTTGAAAATGATACCCGACAATGCCCTTTTTGTCAAGCCAGGTCGACACGCCGGGCGTGTCCCAATTTCGTCGGGCTGGGCTTTCAGCCTTTCCGCCTGGCCGTAAACGGCCCAGACGAAAGGAAGGCGCTAAAGCGCCCCTCTCCACTCTGGCAACCCGTGTTCCCGGAAGACTACTGAAGAGAAGGCGCTTCCAGCGTCCTGCGCAACCTCATCCAGGCCGTTTACGGCCTGGCCCACTGGGCTCCCGACGATTTTGGGACACACCCGACACGCCGTGCGGTTGCCCGTTTGGGGACACCAGGGTATAATTTCTATCTACCCGGGCACTTCGCTCAGGGCCTCGCCCCGAGGGCTCGGACCGAGGGGGGTCGGCCTTTGCCAAGTACAGACGCAGCGCCGTTGCGCCCCTACCATGTGCGCATCCATGAGAGACTTGGTTGGCGAAGGCCGACCATCGGCTGCAGGCCCAGGAAGGGTGATTTCAGTCAGCGCCTGAATAGTTACCACTATGCGTTCATCTGCATCCCGCTTCCGATGAAGCCTGTTCTGTGTTTCAAGAAATGCCGATGAGTTCCCAACCCGATTGGCCACCCCGAACACCGTTCTCTTCTGGCCCGGTGGCTTTGCCTTCCCGCAGGAGTCAGATAGATGAACCCTGATGAGTACGCCATTATGGATCACGCGGAAGAAGGCCACTGGTGGTACGTAGGAATGGAGCGTATCACCGTGGCCCTTCTGGACTGCTGGTACGCGCCGGGCTCCAACCTGCGTATTCTGGACGCTGGATGTGGCACGGGAAAGGCGATGACCTCCTACCTGACCCGCTACGGGCAGGTGACAGGCTTTGACTTCGCTCCCGAGGCCGTCCGTTTCTCCCGTCAGCGGGGAGCGACGCGACTGGCCCAGGCCTCCGTGATGGAAATTCCCTTTGCCAGCCACAGTTTTGACCTGGTCGTCCGTTTTGATGTGCTCTGTGAGAGGGGCGTCCCGGATGATGTCCAGGCACTGCGGGAGATCCGCCGGGTCCTTGTCCCCGGAGGACGGGTCTTGCTCCGTCTGCCGGCCTGCAACTGGCTGCGCGGGCATCACGATGCAGCCGTGCACATCCGCCATCGGTACAACAAAAGGGACCTCGTCCGGCGATTCCGGAAGGCAGGCCTTCAAAGTAGAGCACCTATCGTATGCCAACACCCTGCTCTTCCCCCTGGCCGTGCTCAAGCGGACGGTAGAGAAGATCTGGCCCTCCAGGGAAGTTCGCTCCGACCTGACATTCAATCCTGGCCCTCTCAACGGCTTGTTAGGGAGAATCGTCGCTGCGGAAGCACCCCTCGTAACTGGGCGGGGGTTGCCCTTCGGGCTGAGCCTGATCGCTGTTGGACACACGTTACCCTGAGGTAATGAGGATGGCAGAACGACTTTCCAGTATCAGCGCCGTTTTCCCTGCTTTCAACGATGGAGGAACCATCCCCAGCATGGTCCTCACCGCGCTGATCGCCCTGCGTCAGTGACCGATGACTACGAAATCGTTGTCGTGAATGACGGCAGCCAGGACTACACCCGAGACGTACTGGAGGAGTTGAAGAGTCGCTATCCCGAACTGCGCGTCATCCACCATGACCGGAACCGGGGGTACGGGGCTGCGCTCCGCACCGGCTTCGCGGCCGCGACAAAGGAGTGGGTGTTCTATACCGATGGGGATGCCCAGTACAACCCCATGGAACTGGTCCGGCTGGTGGAGGCCCTGTTGCTGGCCGCGGCCCATCCGGATACGGACGGGTGTATAATCTGGGGGGCGACGAACCCATCTCCCTGGCGGAACTGGCCCAGTTGCTGGTGGACGTGAACGGCGGGGGAAGTTATCGCCGGGTTCCCTTTCCGGCTGACCGTCAGCGGATTGATATTGGCGATTATTCTGGAAATTACTCTCGCATCCGCGCTCAGTTGGGCTGGCGGCCGAAGATCCCCCTGCGGGAAGGGCTGGCCCGCACCCTCGCCTTCTATCGGGAATTCGGAGACCGTTACTGGTAGAGATGGTCCCGGCCTTTGACCTGAGACGGCAGTACAAAAACATCCGGGAGGAGATGGACCAGGCCATTGCGCGGGTGCTGGAGCGGGGGCGCTTCATCCTGGGCGAGGAGGTCGCGGCCTTTGAGCGCGAATTTGCCGCCTTCTGCGGCGTGGCCCACGCGGTGGGCGTCGGTTCGGGCACGGAGGCGCTCCACCTGGCCCTGCGGGCCTGCGGGATCGGCCCTGGAGATGAGGTCATCACGGTCTCCCATACGGCCGTGGCGACCGTGGCCGCTATAGAACTGGCCGGGGCCCGGCCCGTCCTGGTAGATGGAGACCCCCGGCGGTACACGATAGACCCGACGAAGGTGGAGGAGCGGATTACCCCGTCCACGCGGGCCATCCTTCCGGTCCACCTGTACGGCTGTCCGGCGGACATGGAGCCTCTGCTGGAGATTGCCCGGCGGCACCACCTGGTGGTGATAGAGGACTGTGCGCAGGCCCACGGCGCTCTCTACAAAGGCCGCCCGGTCGGTTCGTGGGGGGACATCGCGGCCTTCAGTTTCTACCCCACCAAGAACTTGGGCGCCTGCGGGGACGGTGGCGCGGTGGTCACCAACGACCCGGCGCTGGCGGAGCGAGTCCGGCTGCTCCGGGAGTATGGTTGGGCGGAGCGCTACGTCAGCCATATCCGGGGCCTGAACAGCCGATTGGACGAACTCCAGGCCGCCATCCTGCGGGTCAAACTGCGCCACCTGAGGGCCTGGAACGAGCGCCGCCGGCAGATTGCCGCGCTGTACCGGGAACATCTGGCAGACGCGGCCTCTCGCTGGGGGTTAGTCCTTCCGGAAGAACCGGAGGATGCCCGGCACGTTTATCACCTCTACGTTGTCCGCCATCTCCGCCGCGATGCTCTTCGCCGGTTTCTGGAGGAGAGAGGCATCGGGACGCTGATCCATTACCCTGTGCCCGTCCACCTTCAGCCCGCCTACGCCGACCTGGGCTATCCGGCTGGCTCCCTGCCCGTCACCGAGGCCCTGAGCCGGGAGGTGGTCTCTCTGCCGATGTATCCGGAACTGACGGATGAGGAGGTCCAGATGGTTTCGGAAGCCCTCCATGCCTTCTGGGAGGGGACTTCATGAAATGCACCTCTAACTCCCTGCGATCCGGGATCATGGATGGACTGATCCTTTGGGGGTTAGGAGCCCTGATTTTTGTGGTCTACTGGCCCCTGCTGACAAAAGATCCGATCTCCCAGGCCGCACTGGCGCCCGGGGATTTGACCGTTTATTATTGAGATTCGCCTTGCTATAGTAACAAATTTGAGGGGCGGTTTCCCTCGGT
>JAGHZG010000134.1 GCA_017743275.1 Chloroflexota bacterium
GCCAGCCCCACCACCTGCGCCAGCGCCGTCGGCAGGTCTTCCGCCATGGCCACTGAGTTCCCGTAGGCCACCAGCACCCGCTTCAACTCCGGAAAACGCCCCGACGCCGCCTGCAGGTAGAGCGGCTCCACGTAGAGAAGAGTGTCGTCTATCGGGATGACCAGGAGATTCCCCCGAATCACCTGGGAGCCGTGCTGGTTCCAGAGGGTCAACTGCTGGGAGATGTACGGGTCCTGGTCAAAGCGGGCCTCTATCTGCATGGGCCCGTAAATCAGTTCCTGCTTCGGGAATTTGTAGACGCCCAGTTGCCCGTAATCCTCACCGTCCGAATCGGCATAGAGCCAGGCAATCATGTTGCGCCGTCCGGTGGGGACGTAGGGGCGCATCAGCAAGAACTCCACCTCGTCCTTATCGGGCAGTTTCATCACCACGTAGTACGGGTCCATTTCCTGCTCTCTCTGACCCCGGACTTCCGTGGGCGTGGCCCAGAGGTCCTCTTTGTTGTAGAAGACCTGCGGGTCGTCCATGTGGTAGGCGGCGTAGGCGGCGGCCTGGATGCGGAAGAGTTGCTCCGGGTAGCGCCAGTGGGCCCGCAGGACGGCGGGCATCTGCTCCACTGGCGTGAACAGGTCGGGGAAGATGGCCTGGTACGTGCGGATGATGGGGTCGGTCGGGTCCACCACGTAGAAGGTCGTCTGGCCCGTATAGGCGTCTATGGCAACCTTGACGCTGTTGCGGATGTAGTTGACATCGTTGAACGGCTCGGAGTACGGGAAGCGGTTGCTCCAGGTGTAGGCGTCATAAAGCCAGATGATGCGGCCGTCGGCAATCACTGGATAGGGGTCGGGGTCGTACCAGAAAATAGGCGCTATGGTCCGGACCCGCTCCGTAATCTCCCGATGAAACAGGATGCGGCTATCGGGGCGAAGGGCGGAGGAGACCAGAATCTGGGAACTGTTGAAGCGAACGGCAAAGAGGGCCCGTCGGAGCAGTCCACCCAGCGGTACTCCGGCCGGCCCCTCATAGCGGGTGTAGATGTTCTGGTCGCCACTGGGGTAGTCAAACTCCGGCTCGGTGGTGTTCACGATGGCGTACTCTTTGGTCAACTCGCCGAAGTAGATTTCGGGACGGGTGATCTGCAGGGCCGGTTCGGTGCTCTGGGGCGGGATGTCCCGGACCAGCAGGACCGGCAGCCCCTCGCGGGTGAATTCGTTGACGGGACTCACCACTGCACCGTAGCCGTGGGTGAAGACCAGGTGGCGGTTCACCCACGTCTGGGCCTGCTCGGCCAGTTGATCCACATCCAGTTCCCGCACGGAGAGCATCACTTCCCGCAGCCCGTCGCTCAGGACGTAGCGGTCCACGTCCACATCGTTGAAGGCGTAGTAGAGGCGAATCTCCTGGAGTTGCCCGTAGGTGGTGAGAAGAGGGCGCCAGTCCCAGAGACGGATGTTCTGGATGGTGGCCTGGTTGGCGTCCAGCACTTCCGGAGTGAGGGCCCCCTCGGCGGGAAAATCCTGCTCCCGGACGTCGGTCAGCCCGAAACCGATGCGGGTAAAGTTGATGGCGTGCTGGATATAGGGCCGTTCGGCGGCCAGTTCGTTGGGGGCGACGACGAAGCGCTGGAGGGCGGCGGGGTAGAGGGAACTGACGACGGTCAGGATCAGCCAGGCACCGGCGGTGATAAGGAGGAGACGCCAGCGGCGGAGGTAGACGTTGATCAGGAAGAGGGCCGCGGCGACCAGCAGGACGGCGGTGAGGAGGTGGTAGATGGGGATACGGGCGTGGATGTCGGTGTAGCCAGCGCCGAAGACGGCGCCCCGGCTGGAGATGAGCAGTCGGAACCGGGCCAGTTGGTACTGGGCAGCGATAAGGGCCAGGATCAGCGCGCCCAGGACGGAGAGGTGGGCGATGGGGCCGCGGTCCCGGAGCGCGCCCGCCGTCCCGTAGACCACCAGCGCGCCCAGCAGGCTGAGGGTGATCAGGGCCAGAAACCAGCCCGCCAGCAAGTCGTAGACCGGCAGTCGGAAAAGGTAGAAACTGACATCCTGGCCGAAGATGGGGTCGGTCAGGCCGAAGGGGGTGGCATGGCGAAATACGAGGAAGTCCAGCCACTGGGCGGAGAGGACTTCGGCCATAATGAAGGCAATGAGCAGTCCGACGCCGATGAGGACACCCCGGAGGGTGCGGATACTGGCATAGCCCATACGAGCGCGGAAGGGGCGGAGGATGCGGCTTTCGGTTAGGCGCGCGGGGATGAGGAGCCAGTTGACCGCCAGAACGGCCGCCGCCAGCAGGCCGCCGCTCAGGAAGGCCACGACCGTCGCCAGCAGGCGGGTCTGATAGACGGGGAGATAGCCCACTTCCTCAAACCAGAGCCAGTCGGTGTAGATGCCAGCGACGAGTTCCAGCAGGCCCGGGCCGAAGAAGAGGATCAGCAGCAGCAGGCCGATCAGGATGAGAGTCCACTTCAGACGGGGGGGCATGGGTCTCCTTTGGAAAAAGAAATGTTATGTCGGCGGCTTTGCTGCCGACATAACATCTTTCTGGCTATACCCGGGTAACGTACTCCCCCGTGCGGGTATCCACCCGGACGGTGTCCCCGGCCTGGACAAAGAGAGGGACCTGAATCTCCAGCCCGGTCTCCAGGGTCGCCTTCTTCATCACGTTGGTGGCCGTATCACCAGCGATGGCCACTTCGGTATCCACCACCTGCAGGTCCACGGCGGTGGGGAGTTCCACCTCAATAGGCTGGTTCTCGTACATGGAGATGACCAGTTCCATGCCCTCTTTCAGGTACCCCGTCTGCCCTTCCAGCACGTGCGCCGGAACGCCAACCTGGTCGTAGGTCTCGGTGTCCATAAAGTAGTAGAGGTCGCCGTCGTTGTAGAGATACTGGACCCCCCGGCGCTCAATGCGCACTTCCTGGACCCGGTCGCCGGAAAGGAAGGTCTGCTGGACGGTGGCGCCGGTGCGCAGGTTGCGCAGTTTGGTGCGGATGATGGCGTTGCCCCGACCGGGCTTGTGGTGCTGGTACTCCAGGACCTTGTAGAGTTCTCCGTCTAAAACAAACGTGGTTCCTCGGCGCAGGTCGTTGACATCAATCATACCGTCCCTCCACTTCTGGGGTGATTCCGGGTGACTACCTACCAGGGGGCCTCTGGACAAGCGCTATCAGAGACGCGGCGAAGGCATGCCCCTGTAGCGCAGGCCGCCAGGCCTGCATGCAGGCTGACAGCCTGCGCTACATTTACTTGCAAACCGATTCGGGTAGGTAGTTACGATTCCGGGCAGTAACATGCCAGACACGTCTGGAGGTGCCTGGCCTGTTGATATGGTTATTATACCAGGTATAGAGGGGAGCGTCAAATGAACCAAAACTGTAGGACAACTGCGAGCAGTTGTCCTACAAATCGGCCAGACCCGCCAAAAGGGGGAAATACCCGGGAAGCAAGAAGCAAGGAAGCGTTTGCGCGGCAGTGAAGATGCCGCACAAACGCTCCCTTCGGCGGCAATTCCAGGAGATCGCGGATCAGTCGGGGATGATGCGGGTGCCGGTCTCGCCCCGGAGCGCCCGGGCGATGTTCTCGGGATTGGTGATGATGGCCTCCTTACCGCCCGCTTCCAGGAACCAGACGATGGCCTCAATCTTGGGAAGCATACTCCCCCTGGCGAAGTGCCCCTCGGCTATATACCGCTTCGCCTCAGAGACGGTCATCACGTCTATCGGTCGCCGGTCGGGCTTGTTGAAGTTCAGGTACACCTTCTCCACGGCGGTGGAGATGAGGAACAGGTCCGCGCCGATAGAGCGGGCCAGCAGGGAGGCGGCGTAGTCCTTGTCAATGACAGCGGCGACGCCCTTCAGGTTGCCGTTCTCATCCTCAATGACGGGAATACCCCCTCCGCCCACCGTGATGGTGATGATGCCCGCGTCCAGCATCAGTCGTACCGCATCCAGTTCCACGATGCGCTGAGGCATCGGAGAGGCGACAACCCGCCGCCAGCCCCGGCCGGCGTCCTCTACCACGGTCCAGCCCTCCTCCCGCTCCCGCCGTCGGGCCTCTTCCTCGGTCATGAAGCCGCCGATGGGCTTGGTGGGGTTGCGGAAGGACGGGTCATTTCGGTCCACCACCACCTGGGTAACGATGGTAGCGGCCTGCCTGGCGATGCCCCGCCGCCGGAACTCGTTCTGCAGATTCTGCTGGAGGGCGTAGCCGATAGCCCCCTGGGTGTCTGCCCCGCAGACGTCCAGCGGCACCTCGTGCATCCCGGCGACCTGATGGGCGATCTCGGAGCGGCGGAGGATGAAGCCGACCTGAGGGCCGTTCCCGTGCCCGATGGCCACGTTCCAGCCCTGCTCAATCATATCCGCAATGTAGTAACACGTTTCCTTGGCGGCCTCGTACTGGTCCTCTACCGTCACGCGAGTATTGTCTTTGATCAGCGAATTTCCCCCGATTGCGATAACTGCCAGTTTTCGCATGGTCGTGCTCCGTATCCGCAGTCTGTCGTCCGTCGTCAGTGGTCTGTGGTCTGTGGTCTGTGGTCTGTGGTCTATCAGAACATCGTCAGCGCCATGACCGCCTTCTGGACGTGGAGGCGGTTCTCCGCCTGGTCGTAGACGACCGACTGGGGGCCGTCCAGCACCCCGTCGGTGACCTCTATGTTGCGGTCGGCGGGGAGGGGGTGCATGTAGATGGCGTCGGGCTTCGCCACGCGGAGTTTTGCCTCGTCCATGATCCAGTGCCGGTACTGGTCCTGGATGCGCTTCCCTTCTTCGGGGTCGGTGGTGGTCAGGAGGGGGCCCCAGGACTTGGCGTAGATGATGTCGCCACCCCTGCATGCCTCCTCCATGCCGTTGGGGTCGGCGATGATGTCAAAGGCGGTTCCGTAGCGGCGGGCCTCCTCCTGCGCCTGAGCGACGATGTCGGGCATCAGGCCAAACTCCGGCGGGTAGGCCAGGGTGATGTCCAGGCCGAAGCGGGGCATCTGCAGGATGAGGGATTGGGGCACGGAGATCGGCTTCAGGTAGGAGGCGGCGTAGGCCCAGGAGACCACCAGCCGCTTCCCGCGCAGGTCCCGGCCCTTTTTCTCTATGATGGTCATCAGGTCCGCCAGGCACTGGAAGGGATGGTAGATGTCGCACTGCATGTTGAGGACGGGCACCCGGCTGTAGCGGGCGACCTCGGTGATGTAGCGGTTGCCCACACCCCACTCCACATGTCGGATGGCGATGCCGTCAAAGTAGCGGCCGAAGATTTCGCCGATTTCTTTCGGGGTATCGCCGTGGGCGATCTGGGTGGTCTTGCTCTCTATGAAGGCGGCGTGCCCGCCCAACTGGGCCATGCCGGCCTCAAAGGAGCCGCGCGTGCGGGTGCTGGAGAAGAAGAAGAGCATCGCCAGCACCTTGTCGCGCAGGTAGGGGTGGGGCTCCCCCAGGGCCCGCTTGCGCTTGAGGTCAAAGGCCACGTCCAGAACGGTCTCCACTTCTTCTTTGGAAAAGTCCAGGTCACCGATCAGGTCACGGTTTCTGAGATTGGTCTGCATGGTGTATCCTCCCAGCAAAAAGTTATACGCGCTATGTGCAACTTGTTTTTCCCAGCCTTTGGGGCATTACGCCGGCTTACTCCTCCTTTTCTCCCCCTTCTCCTTCCCGTTTCGGGGAGGAGAAGGGGGCCGGGC
>JAGHZG010000135.1 GCA_017743275.1 Chloroflexota bacterium
CGAAGGGGGAGCGCAACGCCTGGCCGCGCTGGGTCCCTTCCACTGCGCAGCGGCAGGCCGGTTCCGCTTCCCCCTGGAAGGAGAGGATGAGGGAGAGCAGGAGCAACGTCTCCCGGTGGGCGCGGGGGCGCAGGACGGGCTCCCGGCGCTCCCGCTCCGCCTGTTCCTCCAGGAGACGTCGGGCCTCGTTGAGCCGTCCCGTGCGCAGGAGCACCCGGATGGCCAGTTCGGCCTCGCCGGGCCCTTCCTCCCGCAGCGCGCGGGCCTGGGCGCGCAATTGCTCCGCCTCTTCCGGCCGTCCCAGGTTGAGTCGGTTTTCGGCCAGCAGTTCCAGCAGGCGCGCGCGGCTCTCCCGGTCCTCCTGCCCGTCGGCGAGCCGAAGCGCTTCCTGGAGGATGTGTTCGGCCTGGGCGGGGTTGACGGTGTCCAGGTAGACGCGCGCCTGTCCCCGCAGCGCCTGCCCGACTCCCCGCAGGTCGTTCTGCAGGCGGTATCGCTCCTCCGCCTGACGGTACCAGCCCAGGGCCGCGTTGAACTGGCTGCGCAGCCGGGCGATGTCCCCCAGATACACCAGAAGCGCCGGATGAGCCTCCAGGACCTCCGGAGGCAGGGTACCGATCCAGGAGGCCAGTGTGTCCAGGCGTCCCGCCTGGACCATTTCCCGTCCGAGGCGGTCCAGGATGGCCGCGGCCTCCTCAAAGGCCCCCGCGGCCAGCATATGAGGGACTGCCTCCGTCTCCTCCCCCCGTTCGGCAAAACATTGCGCCGCGCGCAGATGGGCCTGGCGGGCCTCCTGGGGGGATAACTGCTGGTAGAGGAACTCGCGGAACAGGTGGTGGTAGCGGACGTGTCCCTCTCCCAGGTCCACCACGAAGAGCCCGTTCTCCATGAGGTATCCCAACATCCGGGCGCTGTCCTCCGTCCCTCGCAGGCGGTCGCAGAGGGAGGGCGTCATCTCCCGCAGCACGGCGGTGGAGAGGAGGAACTCCCGGACGTCGGGCAACTGTCGCCCCAGAACCTCCTGGGCCAGGTAGGGGAAGAGGCTCTCCGTCGGCCCGGCGATGCGCCTCAGGGCCTCGTGGACTGTGGAGGCGCCCCGGCTGTGGAGCATCTGCCAGACCAACTGGAGGGCGATGGGCCACCCCTCCGTCCGTTCGGCCAGCAGAGAGACCTCCGAGGGGGAGAGGGAGAGGCCGTACTGCTGGCTGAAGAGGGACGCGATTTCGTCCGGCGTGAAGGCCAGTTCGTCCTGGCGAATCTCCAGAACTTCCCCGCGCGCCCGCCAGGCGATCAGGGACGGCAGACGCAGGGGGTAGCGGGTGGAGAGGATGGTGTGGAGGAACGTCGGTGCCCGCCCGATCAGGCGGTCCAGGATGCGGAGGGTCTCCAGCGAACTGTTCAGCAGATGGGCATCGTCTACCACGAGGAGGTGGGATCTGCCGAGATATTCGGTCAATCCGTCCACCAGCGCGTCCACCGGCGCAGTCCAGGAGGGCTGTCCTCCCTGTTCCTCCAGGAGGGCCAGCGGGAGTTGCACCGCGTCGGGGCAGCGGGGGCGAAAGGCGTGAAGCAGGTGGAGGAGGAAAGTGGTCGGGTCGGCGTCTTCGGCATCCAGGTGGTACCAGATGAGGGGGTATCCCTCCCCGGCGAGCGCGGCCAGGGCGGTGCTCTTCCCGTATCCGGCGCCCGCGTGGAGGACGGTGAGGCGGTAATCCAGCGCCTCCAACAGGCGGCCGGTGAGGCGCGGGCGGGCCAGCACCCGTCGGTGGGGACGGGGCGGAAGCAGTTTCGTCCGGATGACCGTGCCCTCGGACGACATGGCATGGGCATTATACACCACGGAGGAGGGGATGCAAGTTATTTGTGTTCATGGTATAATCTGCACCAGTTGTATCCATCGGGCCCCGCTTGCAGGGAGGAACTTATGAGAGGGGGAGTCTTGCGCCCGCTTCTGCTGGTACTGGCCCTGCTCGTGCTGACAGCCTGTCAGAAATCCTCGGGCGTCCTTTTCTACGACCGCTTCGGCAACCCCAATAGCGGCTGGGGGAGCGAAAGCCGGGAAGCCTACGACCGGGGCTACCAGGAGGGGGAGTACTTCATAGAGGTCTACGAGCCCGACTGGTTCGTCTGGGCCGGGCCGGGGAAGCGGTTCGGCGACGTGGTGGTGACGGTGGATGCCCGCCGGGTCTCCGGCGCTGGCCACTTCGGCCTCATCTGTCGCTACCGGGCGCCGGCTAACTTCTACTACTTCGCCGTCACCGACGACGGCTACTACGCCATTATACGGGTCCGAGATAGCCATCCCAAAGTGCTCAGCGGCGAGGGCTTCCTGCCGTTGTCCGACATCCCCACCGGCGCGGCCGTCTACCGACTCCGCGCCATCTGCCGGGGGGAGCGCCTTCAACTTTTCGTGAATGACCGGTTGATCGCTTCCGTCACCGATAAAACCTTCCGCCAGGGCGACGTGGGCCTGGGCGCCGGCTCCGGACCGGAGGGTTCCCTCCGCGTCCACTTTGACAACTTCAAAGTGACCGCGCCCGAACCCGAGGAGAAAGAATGATCACCTTTCGCGCCTTTCGTGTCTTTCGCGCCTTTCGTGCTTTTCGTGCTTTTCGTGCTTTTCGTGTCTTCATCATTCTCTTTCTGCTGACCGCGTGCGGGAAGGGAGACGGCCTGCCCTGGGAAGATGACTTCTCTACTCCCGGTGCCTGGAAACTGGAGTCGGACGCCGCGGCCCGGGTGACGGTGGAGGAAGGTGTGTTGCGGATTTCCGTTCTGGCCCCCAACCAACTGGCCTGGGCCTCGGCGGGGAAAGACCTGCGGGATTTCCACCTCACCGTGGAGGCGTCCCAGGTCGCCGGCCCCGACGACAACGAATACGGGGTCCTGGTCCGGATGCAGGACCCCCGCCATTTCTACGCCTTCTCCGTCAGCGGCGACGGGTACTTTCTGGTGAGCCGGTTCGTGGACGGCGTCCGTCAGCCCCTGGGCGCCGACTGGACGCCCTCCGACGCCGTCCATCCGGGGACCGGCACGAACATCCTGGAAGTGGTTGCTCAGGGGAACCGGTTGACCTTTGTCGTCAACGGTCAGCAACTGGTCCAGGTGGAGGATGACCGTTTCTCCCACGGCGATGTCGGTCTCTACGCGGGGAGTTTCTACGAAGGGGGAGTGGAGGTCCAGTTTGACAACCTCCGGGTCACCGCTCCGTAGGCCGGATGAAGGCCGGGAGGCGACGGGGGCTCTGGAATGGCTTCCCCCGCTGCTGATCGCCGTACTGGCCTTCCTGGGCGCCTTCGGCCTGCTTCTGGCCTACGAGGCCTGGTGTGCCGACCGCATTTACCCCGGCGTCTGGGTGGGGGAGGTCCCGGTCGGCGGCCTGCGGCCCGAGGAGGCGGCCCGGCGCCTCCAGGAGCGCCTGATGCTCCCCACCGTCCATCTGGTCGGCCCGGAGCGGGCCTGGGATGCCCCTCCCGCCGACATCGGCTTGCGCCTGCTGGCGGATGCCACCGCTCGCGCCGCCTTCCAGGTGGGGCGAGGCCCGGAGGACGGCCCGTTGACCCACCTCCTGCTCCTTTTCGGCGGGTATTCCGTGGCCCCTGTCCTTTCCTACGACGAGTCCGCCGCCCGCCTGTACCTTCAGGCTCTGGCGAAAGGGATAGACGTCCCGCCGGTGGACGCCACTCTGACCCTCCAGGGCCTGACGCCAGTCTCCACTCCGGCCCGCCCCGGCCGCGCGCTGGATGTGGAGGCGGCGCTGGTGGCCCTCCGGCAGTCTCTGGGAAACCCTGGCGGCCCTCGGGTGACGCTGGTCGTGCGGGAGGTCCCGCCGCAGGTGACCGACGCCGAAGGGGCCCGTTCCCGGGCGGAGGCCCTGCTCTCCGGCCCGTTCATCCTGCTCCTGCCCAATCCCCGCCAGGGCGACCCGGGCCCCTGGGCCCTGACGCCCGACCAGTTGGCCGGGATGCTCACCACCACCGTCCAGGGCGGCGGCCTGGCCGTCACTCTGGACCGGGCGGCGCTGCGGGCGTTTCTGGAGGGCATCGCGCCCTCCCTGGCGATGGAGCCGGTGGATGCCCGCTTCCACTTTGACGAGCGGACCGGGCGACTGGTGCCCATCTCTCCGTCGTCGCCTGGGCGGGCATTGGATGTGGAGGCCAGCGTAGAGAACATCCTGGCGGCGGTGGCGGCGGGCCAGCACACGGCGCCGCTGAGCCTGAGCGTCGTCCCGCCCCGCTACCCCGACACCGCGACGGCGGAGGACCTGGGCATTCGGGAGTTGGTCGCCGAGGGGGATTCGTACTTTATCGGCTCCCCCGCTGGTCGGGACCACAACATCCGTCTGGCGGCGAAAAAGTTTGACGGACTGGTGGTCGCCCCCGGCGAGACCTTCTCCTTCAACCGCTACCTGGGGGAAGTGAGCGCGGAGGCGGGGTACGATGAGGCCTACGTTACCATGGGGGAACTGTTGGCCATAGAGGTCGGCGGCGGCATCTGCCAGGTCTCCACCACCGCCTTTCGGGCCGCGCTGCGCGGGGGGTATCCCATCGTGGAGCGCTGGGCGCATTACCACCGGGTCGGTTACTACGAACTGCGCGGCTACGGTCCGGGCCTGGATGCCACCGTCTACGCGCCCCTGGTGGACTTCAAGTTCGTCAACGACCGCCCGACGGCGCTGCTGATAGAGACGGAGGTGGAGGAGGCCAGCCACCGGCTCATCTTTCGTTTCTACTCCACCGACGACGGGCGTCGGGTGGAAATCAAAGGCCCCGTCATCACCGATGAGACGGAGCCGGGCCCGCCCATCTACCGACTGGACGAGAAACTACCGCCGGGGACGGTGCGGGAGTGGCAGACGGCCCAGAAGGGGCTGACGGCGACGGTGGAGCGGTGGGTGTACGACCGGGCGGGGAACCTGCTCTACCACAACCGGTTTGTCAGCAAATACGCGCCGCGCCGGGCGGCCTACCGCTACGGCCCCGGCTATTAGCCTCCGGGGGAATGACCAATGACCAAATGACCAATGACCAATGACCAAATGACCAGTGACCAATTTACCAATTCCCAATCTACCAGTTACCCCCCTCCTCTCCCCGTTGGGCGGATTCTGCAAGCATCCAATCGGGGGTTTGTGGTGGGGTGCCGGGCGATGCAACGGGAGATTCCCGTCTTCGGCTCCTTCGTGCGGGCGGACCTGCGCTCTTCCGATGCCGCCGTCTACGGCCTGATCTACAACGTCGCCCTGCGGGACGACCAGTTCGTCCGCCACGTTGTCGTCGCCGAGCCGACGGAGGAGGTGGTCCGAGACCAGCAGGAGAACCGGCAGGTGCCGATTGAGGTGAGCGTCCTGGCAGTGGGCTGCCGGATGGGCGGCCAGATTCTCCACTGCATCCCCCCTCAGCCACCGGTGACAATGGACTTTCTGTACCAGTGCGCGCCCGAGGAGGTGCGGGATTTCACTCGTCGGCTGGATTACTTCCGGCTGGTTCTGGGGGCCCGGGACGTCCCTGCGGACGAGTTGCTGGTTGCCAGTTTGCGGTTTGCGGCGGCGGCCCGTCCGCCCCAGGAGCGGGAGTCGTTCCTGCTGGAGGCGGGTCGGGAACTGGCCCGCCTGCTGGGCGGCGACCTGCTGCGGCTGGATACCCTCCTGCGGCAGATTTCGGGGAGTCGGTGA
>JAGHZG010000136.1 GCA_017743275.1 Chloroflexota bacterium
GCATGTGGACCGTCCCCGCGACCTCCCCCTGCAGGTCCACCCCGGTGGGTTGCCCGAAGCCGAAGGTTCGGACGTAGCGGTAGAACGTCCCCGGGCCCATTCGTAGGGCCAGCGTGACCGCGCCCACGTTCAGCGAATGCCCCATCAACCCGACCAGGTCCTGCTCTCCGTAGGCCTGGTGGTCCCAATTGGTGATCATCTGTCCCCCAACCTCTATCCGTCCGGTATCTACGTACGTAAACTGGGGGGAGACCGTGCCGCTATCCAGCGCCCCTGCCAGAGTGATGATTTTGAAGATAGAGCCGGGTTCATACTGGGTATTGACGGCCGGGTTCAGGAAGACCTCTTCCTGGCCCTCGTTCAGGTATCGCTGGTAATCGTTGGGATCAAAGGACGGCTGGACAGCCAGCGCCAGAATGGCCCCGGTTCGGGGGTCCATCACGATGATCAACCCCCTCTCGGCGCCGAACTCCTGCAATCCCCGGGCCAGTTCCTCCTCGGCGGCCATCTGTATGGCCAGGTCCAGTGTCAGTACCAGGTGGTTGCCGCGCTGGGAGGGAGGGACCCTGTGTTCCTCACAGGGAAGGGGCCGGAAACCGGAGGGGTCAGTTTCTATCACCATCTGTACCTTCTGCGGGCGGAGTACGCGGTCGTAGTAGCCCTCCAGGCCGTAGAACCCCTCCCCGCTGTACGCGGTGAAGCCCAGCAGGGACGACGCCAGGGACCTGTGAGGATAGCGGCGGATCCACCACAGGGTCGTCCAAACTCCACCGATCCTCATCGCCCTGATCTGCTCCCCCTGATCCCAGGAAGCAAAGGAGGTCAAGATCACGTTGGAGGCGGTGTGGGCCATCGTGGACGAGAGAGTGTCGGCGGGAATCTGGAGGATCGGTGCCAGCGCTTCCGCCACAGCCCCAATGTTCGGGATGTCTCTGGGTCTGGCCCAGACGGTGTATCGGGGCTCACTGACTGCCAGGGGAAATCCGTGGAGGTCGGAGATGGAGCCCCGAGGGGGTTCGGGGAGCACCAGGTTCCGCATCCGCTCCTGAGCGGCCTGCTGGCGATATGCGGCGCCGTGGACAACCTGGATGTCCAGCAGGCGCCAGATCAGGAGCAGGGCTATGGGCACCAGCAGGAATGCCAGAAACGTCAGCCGGGGACGGAGATGGACAGACATGGTCAGGGACCCACAATTTCCACCCGGGCGGCAGGGACGAAGCTCATCTGGATGGCCTGCTGGAACAGGTCTCTTTGCTTCTCCCCGATTTGCTGTTCCAGAAGGGCGTTACCGGCCTGAATCTGGAGCAGGGTTTCCCGAAGTTCTTGAACGTGTCGCGCCTGGATAGTCGTGTAACTGACCAGTCCCAGATAGAGAGAAATCAGCAGCCAGCCGATGACCAGCAAGCCGAACAGGAACAGTGCCCCCTGGCGGTTCAGGTCCCCTCCCTTCCGAAATCCGAAATCCCACCCCTTCCCGCGCCGACGGGGCTGAAGGGGGCCAGCGGGGTTCCTCACCCCACCCCCGGCGGCTGCGCCGCCACTCCATCCCCTTTCCTGTCCGGTGGGAGATGGGAGGGGGCCAGGGGGTGAGGTGTGAGTTCCCCTCACCCCTCCACCACCGCTCGCGGCAGTCTTCCTTTCTGGGTGAGCGGCAGAGGGCCGCGTCGGGCCCCCGGCCTCAGGTCTCTCCTCCTGAGGGCCCTGGATTACCCCGCGTCGGGAAGTTTTCGGCGTGGCCGAGGAAGTTTCCCGGGCCGGGGGATGTTTCTTGCCCGAGGTGCTCCCGGGACCAGGGTGAGACTGATCCGGTGTCATCGGTCTATGGGCCAATTCAAATCGCCCTTTGGGTGCCTCGCGCCCTGTGTCGGCCTGCGTCGACACCCGTCAGTTTGTCCGTAGTCAGCACGAAGCGCCAGCGGAGCGCCGTTTTAAGCCCTTTCCAACGCCACTCCGGTTCGCTGTATGGCTTATACCAATGGCGTTTGTTTCGGCCAGCGCCCATCGCCCGAAAGTTTACGTCCGGGCTCATCCTGCGAGGCCCTTCGGGCTATTTTTAGCCCCCGGAGGGGGCTCTGCCGATTGAGCCCGACAGTTTGTGACTGCCTACCAGGGAGACGCCGGGCAAGTGCCATACATCACTCTGGCGAAGGCCCGCCCCTGTAACGCAGGCCGTCAGGCCTGTACGCAGGCTGACAGCCTGCGCCACGTTATCTGCAAACCAATCAGGGTAGGTATTTACGACAGTTTACGGTCGGGCAAAGTGGCTTCTCAGTGAGGTAAAACCCGTGTCTATCCCCGTCCGATTCCCCGTTTCTCCGCTGCCCGCAGCCGGGCCGAACGGGCCCGGGGGTTAGCAGCGATCTCCGCCGCATCGGGCCGGACCGGCTTCGGGGTCAACACCCGTACCTGCGCCCGATGTCCGCAGACGCAGACCGGAATCTCCGGCGGACAGATGCAGTCTCTTGCTTCCCGATGCAGAAACTGTTTGACGATGCGGTCTTCCAGGGAGTGGAAACTGATGACCACCAGCCGCCCGCCGGGCCGGAGCGCCTCCAGCGCCTGGGGCAACACCGCTTCCAGCGCCTCCAGTTCCCGGTTGACCGCGATGCGCAGCGCCTGAAACGTTCGCGTGGCGGGGTGTATCTTCTCCCGCCGCCCCACCGTCCGCTCTATCAGCGCGGCCAGTTCGGCCGTCCGGTAGAGAGGACGGGCGGCGACAATCGCTTCCGCGATCCGCCGCGCTTGCTTTTCTTCGCCATATCGGTACAATAAGTCTGTCAGTTCCCGAACCGAGAGGGTGTTGACCAAGTCGGCGGCGGTCGGCCCCTCCGACGGGTCAAAGCGCATATCCAGCGGGCCGTCCTGGAAAAACGAAAACCCCCGGGCGGGGTCGGCCAACTGAAGGGAAGAAAGCCCCAGGTCCAGCAACACGCCGTCGGCCGGGGTGAACCCTTCGGCCAGGGAGAGGAGGTCGGCGAAGGAGCCCTGGCGAAGGGTGACCCGTTCCCCGTAGGGGGCCAGATGCTCCCGGGCAACTTCCAGGGCCGCCGGGTCCCGGTCCAGGCCCAGCAGGCGGCCGTTGGGGGCGGAGGCGGCCAGAATCGCCGCCGCATGCCCCCCTCCGCCCACCGTCCCGTCAATGTAGATACCACCGGGCCGGGCCTGCAAAAACGAAAGCACTGCCTGTAAAAGGACGGGTATGTGGAGCGGGGAGCAGTGCTCCTGGGAGGGAAGGGCCTCTGCTCTCACCTCTCCCCCGGCAGTTTTGTCACGGCCTGGGGGTGGGGTGAGGCCTACACCCCCAGGGTGGCCCATCGCTCGGCGTTTTCTTCGTTCTGAGTTACGCGGGCTTGCACCTTGGCCCACTCTTCGGGATTCCAGACCTCAATGTAGGTGTCGCAGCCGGCGATGACCACCTGCCCATCCAGGCCGGCGTACTCTCTTAGCGTTGGGGGGACGACGAAGCGGCCCTGGGCATCGGGTGTGATGTCCACCGCGCCAGCGAAAATCAGCCGCCGCAGGTCCCGGGCGTGCCGGTCCATCGTCGGCAGGGACGAGATACGCTCCCGATAGGCCTGCCATTCATCCATCGGATAGATGACCAGGCACCGGTCCACCCCTTTGGTGACCACCATCCCCCCGGCCAGGGCATTACGGAACTTAGCCGGGACGACCAGGCGACCTTTGTCGTCTATGGTGTGGATATACTCGCCCAGGAACATTTGTTCTACTCCTTCTCCCACTGGCGCGGCAAAAATTGGGCAAAACAGGGGAGTTTATTCCACTTTGTACCACTACGTGCCATTATACACCACTTTTTTCAATTTGTCCAGTACCTGCGAAAATTTTAAGGTTTCTGCAAAAACCACGAAGGACACGAAGGTCACACAAAGGACACAAAGAATTTTTGAGTCTACTGGTAACTACCTGCCAAGGGGCCTCCGGGCAAGCGCCATCAAAGACGTGGCGAAGGCGTGCCTCTGTAGCGCAGGCCGCCAGGCCTGCAGACAGGCTGACCGCCTGCGCTACGTTACCTGGAAACCAATTCGGACAGGTAACTATTCAGCCAATTGAAATCGCCCTCCCTGGGCACTTCGTGCCGGGTGTCGGCCTTCGCCGACACCCTTCCACGGACATACCAAAAGAGATGGTCGGCGAAGGCCGACCATCGGCCGCAGGCCCAGGAAGGCTGACTTCAGTCAGCGCCTGAATAGTGCCTTGTGGTCAATAACTTCGGTTCCTATGGGACGAGACCGCCATATCATTCGGATTCTTCTTCTGGTCTCGGTCCTCCTCCTCGGCCTGCTGGCGCCGATGAGGGGGGCCGCTGGCGCGCCGGACCCCCGCTTCGGCGTCATCGCGGCCCACGAGGCCCCCTGGGCCGCCGCCGACCTGAGAGCTGGCTGGACCACTGTCCCCTTCCGCTGGGAGGAAATCCAGCCCCTCGGCCCCGCCGACTGGAACCCGCCTCTCTCCGATGAACAACTGGCCCTGGAACTGGCGCTGGGCCGCCAGGTGGTGGGCGTGCTGAGCGGCGTGCCGGTCTGGGCCGCCGACCCCGTCACCGGCCTGCCCCGGGGCCTGAAGACCGCCCCCGATGATCCCGAAAATCTCTGGGCGGTCTTCGTAGGGACTGTCGTCCGGCGGTACGCCGGTCGGATTGACCACTGGGTGGTCTGGGAGGGGCCGGACCGACCGGAGAACTGGCCCGGGTCGGCGGCGGACTTCGCCGGACTCCTGCGCGTGGCCTGGCAGTCGGCCCGGGCGGCCAATTCCCGCGCGGTCATCCACCTGGGCGGCGTATCCCACTGGCCCGACGTCCTCCAGGGAAATCCCCCCTTCGTCCGTCGCCTGCTGGACGCGCTGGCATCGGACTCCCGGGCCCGCGCCCACCATTTCTACTTTGACGTCCTGACGCTGGACGTGGAAGGCCCGCCGGAGAGCCTCTACGACCTGCCCGTCTTTTACCGTCGCCTGCTGGCGGAGTACGGCCTGGAGAAGGAGATATGGGTGGAAACCGGCGTTCCGGTGTCGGAGGAAGCGGAAGGGGACGGACTGCAGCCGGGGGAGCAGGCCGCTTTCATTATCCAGGCGATCGCGTTGGGGATTTCCGGCGGGGCCGAACGGGTGGCCGTCTACCGGATGGTGGACAGAGCAGGGGAGGGGCAGTACGGACTGATCAGCGCGGACGGTGTCCGCCGCCCGGCCTTCACGGCCTATCAGGTAGCCGCGACTTATCTGGGCGGTTACCGCTCCGCTCGCTGGGAACAGCGGGATACCGTCAGCGTGGTAGTGGTGGACCGGGGGCCTCAGGTGACGACGGTCGCGTGGGCCCGCACCCCCACCACCCAGACCCTGATGGTACCGGCCCAGACAACGCGAGCCCTGCTGGTGAACGCGCTGGGCGAGGCGTGGATTGTCCACCCGGACCGGGGCTATTATCTCCTCACCCTTCCCGGTTGTAGTGGTGATGACCTGTGCCGGATCGGGGGAGCGCCGCTTCTGCTGGTAGAGGAGAACGGCGCGGGGGCCGCCGCGCTCCCTCTGCCATCCCCCACCTGTCTCTTATACACATCT
>JAGHZG010000137.1 GCA_017743275.1 Chloroflexota bacterium
TGCGAACCCGAACCCTGTTGACCATCGGCCTGGTCACCGCCGCCCTGACGGCCATCCTGGGCCTCCTCTTCTCCCAGACCCTCCTGCGGGCCTTCGCGGAGGCGGAGGTCCGGGATACGGAGCGGGACGTCCATCACGCCCGGATGTTCCTGACGGACGAACTGCGGGCCATGGACGTCCTCAACCACGACTGGGCCTCCTGGGACGACACCTACGCGTTCATTGAGGACGCCAACCCCGCCTACATCCGCGCCAATCTCACCGACGCGACCTTCCAGAACACCCATCTCAACCTGATGCTCTTCGTCCACACCTCCGGCCGCGTGGTCTGGGCCGGCGCGTACGACCTGGAGGCGAGCCGGGAGGTGCCCGTCCCCCAGGGGGTGTACGACGCGCTGGGGCTCCTGGCCCGCCCCACCGAAGAGGGCCAGCGCGGTCTGCTCCTGCTGCCCGAGGGCGTCCTCCTGGTGACCGCGCGCCCCATCCTGACTTTCGAGGACCAGGGCCCGGCGCGCGGTGCAGTGGTCTTCGGCCGTTACCTGAACTCCGACATCCAGGCCCGGATCAGTGCCCATCTGGACCTCTCCGTCACTGCCCACCGGGCCGACCGCCCCCAGGACTGGCCCGACGACCTGCGCGCGGCCTACCCCTCCCTCTCCCCGGAGGCGCCGGTTCTGGCCCGCCCCCTGGACGATGCCCGCATCGCCGGGTACGGGCTGATGACCGACCTCTACGGCCGCCCGGCGCTGATCCTGCGCACCGAGGGCCCCCGCGACATCGTCGCCCGGGGCCGCATGGCCCTCCAGTATCTGGTCGTCACGACGGCCGCGCTGGGCCTGCTGGTGACGCTGGCGGCCGTCCTCCAGATAGACCGCTCCGTCCTGGCCCGCCTGGCGGCCCTGCGGGCCGACGTGCGGGCCGTCGGCGCGGAGGGTGAACTCCGGCGGCGGGTGGCCGTGCGCGGCCGGGACGAACTGGCCGACCTGGCCCGCGCCTTCAACGAGACGCTGGACGCGCTGGAAGCGGCCCGGCGGGAGCGGGAGGAGCAGGAGGCCCAACTCCGCCGCCTGGCCGAAAATTCTCCAGACGTGATCTACCGCCTGATCCTTTCACCTTTCCGTCCTTTATATGTCTCTCCCGCCGTGACCAGCCTTCTTGGCTACCCGCCCGAAGAGTTTTACAAAGATAGGGATCTCCCCTACCGGCTCATTCATCCGGATGACCATGCCCTCCTCCAGGCTGCCCTGCGTCTGGACATTCCGCCAGAGCAACCCCTGGTCCTGCGCTGGGTCAGCCGTAGCGGGCAGGTGGTCTGGGCGGAGCACCGCCACTTCGTGGTCTACGACGAGGCGGGCCGCGCCGTCGCCGTGGAGGGCATCGCCCGCGACATCACTGCCCAGAAGCAGGCAGAGGAGGAACTGGCCCATCTCAACGCCGTCCTGCGGGCCATCCACAACATCAACCAGGCCATCGCACGGGAGCGGGACCGGGAGCGCCTTCTCCAGCAGGCCTGCGAGGAACTGGTCCGGACGCGGGGATACACCGGGGCCTGGTGCGTGGCAACCGATGAGGCCGGCCGGGCCGTCCGGGGGAGCGCGGCCGGCTGCGTCCAGGAGGGCTTCCCAGCCCTGCTGCAGGCCTGGACGGCCGGGACTCCCCCCGATTGCGCCCGGCAGGCCCTGGCCGTTCCCGACCCGGTGATCACCCCCGACCCCATGGCCTGCACGGCCTGTCCCCTCCGGTTCCCCTACCGGGGCGCCGCCGCGCTCACCGTCCGTATGGCGTACGGGGGCCGGGTCTACGGCGTCCTCTCCGTCGCCCTGCCAGCGGGTATCCCCCCGTCCTCCGAGGAACAGCGCCTCCTGGCCGAGGTGGCCAGCGACCTGGCCTTCGCCCTCCACTCCCTGGAGCAGGAGGAGGCCCTCCGGGAGAGCGAGGAGCGTTTCCGCCTCCTGGCCGAGCACGCGCTGACCGGCATCTACCTCATCCAGGACGGCCTGCTCCGGTACGTCAACCCCGCCGGAGCCCGGATGTTCGGCTACGAGCCGGAGGAACTCATAGACCGCCTGGGGCCGCTGGACGTGGTGGCCCCCGAAGACCGGGAGCAGGTCGCGGAGAACATTCGGAAACGGCTGACGGGCGAAGCGCTGAGCGTCCGCTACACCGTCCAGGGGCTGCGCAAGGACGGCTCCCGCTTCCCCTGCGAGGTCCTGGGCACCCGCGTGGAGTACCGGGGCCGTCCGGCCATCCTGGGCACCGTGCTGGACCTGACCGACCGGGTGCGGGCCGAGGAGGCGGTCCGGCGCCAGGCCGCCCAGACGGAGGCCCTCCGCCAGATCGGCCTGGAACTCTTCGCCCAGACGGACCTGAACGTCCTCCTCCCCTCCATCGTCCGGCGGGCGCTGGACCTGGTGGGCGGAAGCGCCGGAGGGCTCTACCTGTACCGGCCCGAAGCGGATGTCCTGGAGTGGGTGGTCTCCGTCGGCCCAGACCAGCCCCCTCTGGGCACCTGCCTGCGCCCCTCCGAGGGGGGCATCGCCTGCCGGGTCTGGGAGACGGGCCGCCCCTTCTGGGTGGACGACTATCAGCACTGGGAGGGCCGCGCGGCCCGGTACGCCGATTATCCCTGGACGGCGGTCATCGGTGTGCCGGTGCGCCGGGGGGAGGAGATGCTGGGCGTCCTGGTCCTCCTGGCGGACCCGCCCCGCACCTTCTCCCCGGCCGACGCCGACGTCCTGGAACTCTTCGCCGCCCAGACGGCGGTCGCCCTCACCAACGCCCGTCTCTACGACGAGGTCCGGCGGGAGCGGGAGCACCTGGATTTCCTCCACCAACTGGGCCAGCGCCTCTCCGCTACCCTGGACGTGCGGGCCGTCGCCCGGGAGGCCCTGGAGACCCTCCGCGCGATGACGGAGGCCGACCAGGGGGTCATCTGCCTGGCCGAACCGGGCACCTCCCGCCTGCGCATCATCGCCGCCACCGGCCACGACGAGGCCTCCGTAGAGGAACTGGACCGGCGCCTCCAACTGCGGGTCGGCCAGGGACTGACGGGCTGGGTCGCCCTCCACCGCCAGGCCGCCGTCGTGGACGACGTCTCCCGGGACGACCGCTGGCTGGTGGTCCGGGGGTTGGACGAAGAAGTCCGCTCCGCCGTCAGCGTTCCCCTCCTCTTCGGGGAGGAACTGGTCGGCGTGATGTCGCTGGGGAGCCTGCGGGAGGCGGCCTTCACCCCCGACCACGTCCGCCTGTTAGAGGCCGCCGGGGCCGTCCTGGCGGGGGCCCTCCTCAACGCCCGCCTCTATGAGCAGGAGCGGGCCGCCCGCCAGCGCCTGGAGGCCCTTTACCGCATCGGCCAGGCCGTCAATTCCACCCTGGACCCCGCCCTCATCCTGGACCAACTCACCGGTGAGGCCATGCGGGCCACCGGCGCCACCCACGGCTCGGTCCTGGTGCCCGACCCGGAGCGGGGCGTCTTTGAGCGCCGCTCCCTGCGGGGCTATTCCCCGGAGGAACGGAGCCGGGCCATCGCTCAACCGTTGAGCCTGGATAGAGGGATCAACGGCCGCGCCTACCGCCTGCGCCAGGGCGTCTACGTCCCCGATGTCCGGCAGGACCCGAACTACTTCCCGCTCATCTCCACCACCCGCTCCGAACTGGTCCTGCCCCTCATGCGGGGCGACCGCATCCTGGGCCTCCTGGACCTCCAGAGTCCCCAGGTGGACGCGTTCCGGGACGTGGATATGGGGTTCCTGCGCGCGCTGGCGGACCAGGTGGCGGTCGCGCTGGAGAACGCCCGCCTCTATCAGGAGGAGCGCCGCCGGTCCCAGGAGCAGGAAATCCTGGCGCTGATCGCCACCGCGCTGAACACCCTGCAAGTCCGCCGCGCCTTCCCCATCCTGGTCCGGGGCCTGCAGGAACTCACCGGCTGCGACCGGGTCGCCGTGGCCCTGCTGGAGGACGACCGCGCCCACTACCGCATCTCCGTCCTGGAGACGCCCTACCCCGTCCTGACGGAGGGGACCGTCCTGCCCCTCTCCACCACCCCGGTCTGGGACGACCTGCTGGGGGGCCAGCCCCGCTTCTGCCCCGATATGGGGGCCGAGGTGGAATACGAGGCCATCCGGGCCCTCTACGATGCGGGCTTCCGCTCCTACGTCAGCCTGCCCCTCTGGGCAGGGGGGCGGGTCATCGGCGCACTTCACCTGGTCAGCCTCCGGGAGCAGAACTTCCGCCGGGAGCAGGTGCCCGTCCTCCAGCGGGTCGCCGACGCGCTGGCGGCGGCGATAGAGAACGAGCGGCTCTACCGGGCAGAGCGGGAGCAGCGGGAACTGGCCCAGGCCCTGGCTGAATCTGCTGCTGTCATCACCCGTACCCTGGACCCGACGCAAATGCTGGAACAGATTATAGAGCAGGTGGCGCGGGTGGTGCCCGGCGATGCATTCAACGTGATGCTGGTGGAAGATGGCAGCGCCCGCATCGTCCGTTGGCGAGGGTATGAAGGGTTCGGGGCGGAGGAGTGGGTCGCGGCGGCGGTGCTCCCCGTCGCCGATTTGCCCAACCTGTGGGAGATGGTGCGGACGGGCGAGCCGGTGCTGGTCCCCGATACCCACGCCGACCCCCACTGGGCTCGGATAAGGGGTCTGGAGTGGGTTCGTTCCTATGTCGCCGCACCCATTGTGATCAGGGGAATCACGGTGGGCTTCCTGAACGTGGACGGTACCCGCCCCCACCAGTTCGGCCCCGCCGATGCCGCGCGCCTGAAGGCATTCGCGGACCAGGTGGCCATCGCGCTAGAGAACGCCCGCCTCTACACCGAACTGCGCCACTACGCGGGGACGCTGGAGGAGCAGGTGCGGGAGCGGACGGCGCAACTGGCCGCCCAGTACGCCCGGCTGGAGGCCATCCTCCGCAGCACCGGCGACGGCATCCTTCTCACCGACGCCCGGGGGGAGATTCTCCAGGCCAATCCCGTTGCTCAGAGGTGGCTGGCCCGGGACCTGGCGCCGGAGGATGCCCGGAAGTTGCAGGAGGCCATCCGGCGGGTAGCCCGGCGGGCCCAGGAGCGGCCCGAGGAGATAGTGGAACTCCCAGGGCTGGACCTGCAGGTGCGGGCCTCCCCCATTGAGGGCCCCGACGGGGAGGAGACCGCCGTCGTCGTCCTCCACGACGTCACCCAGTTCAAGACCCTGGAGCGGCTGCGCACCCGCTTCATCTCCAACATCTCCCACGAACTGCGCACCCCTCTCACCACTATCAAGACCTACCTCTACTTCCTGCGGGAGACGCCCGACCTGCTCCCCCAGTGCCTGGACATTCTGGAGCGGGAAGCGGACTGGCAGGCCCGTCTGGTGGAGGACGTGCTGGAGATTTCCCGGCTGGATTCGGGCGCCCTCCGGATGCATTTCAGCCCGGTGGGGCTCAACGCGCTGGCGGCGGAGGTGGTAGACGCCCAGCGGCCCCTGGCGCTGGCCCAGGGGCTGGTGCTGGAATACCGCCCGGCGGAGGCGGAGCCGGTGGCCTGGGGAGACCCCGACGGGCTCCGCATAGTGCTGATCAACCTGGTCCGCAACAGCATCCAGTACACCCCAGCGGGC
>JAGHZG010000138.1 GCA_017743275.1 Chloroflexota bacterium
GGGGTGGGCTTCGGCGCACAGGCCGCCAGCATGGCCACCACCACGCTCAGAGCCAGCAGAGCACCCAGGAATTTCTTTGTGTTCATTTTACCTCCTCCTTGGTCTTTTGGGTTTTTAGGGTGATGACTGAACAGGGTTGAGGTGAGATCCGTTGATCTGCTCGGTTCCGGTGCACCTCCTTTCAAAGAGTTTCGGCCTGGGCAATGACCGGGTTGCCCATCACAACTTCTACCGTATGGGTCTGGCCGTCGCCGAAGGCCGGCACGACCGGCCCGGCGAGCGGCCTCCCGTCCACGGAGATGGCCTGGACGCCGCTATGGACGTGATGGGGGTTTTTGACATTAATGAGATAGACCGCGTTGCGGAATCTGCGCCGCATCCGGAACCCGTCCCAGTGGGCGGGGATGTGGGGGTCAATCCGCAGTCCGTTCTCCTCCGGACGGATGCCCAGAATCCAGTGGGTGGCAACCCGATGCAGCCACTGTGCGGAGCCGGTGTACCACGTCCAGCCGCCGCGCCCGTAATACTCGGAGGACGGCCCGTCCACATTGCCCGGGGTGACGTACGGTTCAGCCCTGTAGCGATCAATATCGGCGCTGCGGTTGGGCGGGCAGATGCGCCGATAG
Organism: Chloroflexota bacterium; assembly: GCA_017743275.1. Lineage (GTDB taxonomy): Bacteria > Chloroflexota > Anaerolineae > B4-G1 > DUEL01 > SpSt-77. The sequence continues at coordinate 627 of JAGHZG010000138.1, forward strand.
ACCTCGTAGGCCCGCTCCGGCTGCCCGATGAGCACGTAGGCCCACACGGTCCAGGCGGCGGCGTGGGTGTAGACCCCGCCGTTTTCCCGCAGGCCCGGCGCGTAGCGGGTCACATAACCGATGTCGGGGCGGGGGCGGGTGAACGCCGGAAAGTTCAGCAGCGGGCCGTAGTCCTTCAGCAGATATTTCGTCACCGACTCCATCGCCTGGCGCGCCTTTTCCTCCTCCGCCGCGCCGCTGATGACCGCCCAGATGTTGGGCATCAGGAAAATCATCCCCTCGTCGTTGGCCCTGGAGCCGAGGGGCAGGCCATCGTCCGTGGTGGCCTGGAGATACCACTCCCCGTCCCAGCCGAAGCGGTTCAGGGCCTCCTTCAGGGTGAGGCGCACATCCTCACATTGGCGGGCGAAGGTCTCGTCGCCGCGCTGCCGCGCCAGGGGGATGAAGTTGCCCAGAATGAAGTATAGAAATTCCGCCACCCAGAAACTTTCGCCCTTGAGCAACGTCCCGACCGCGTTCAGCCCGTCGTTCCAGTCGTGGTCGCCCATCAGAGGGACGCCGCGCGGCGAGAAGCGGGAGAAGGCCCGCTCTATAGCGCGCTTGCAGTGGTCATACAGGGGCTCGGCGGGGCCGTTCAGGTAGGGGACCGGTTCGTCCAGAATCCCGTAATCGGCCGTCTCCTTCAGGTAGGCATCCAGGACGAAGGGCAGCCAGAGTAGGTCATCGGAGCAGTTGGTGCGCGGCCCCCCGCCGCGAATGGAGAACCACCAGTGGAGCACGTCCCCTTCAACGAACTGCTGGGCGGCGTGCAGGAGGATTTGCCGTCGGGTGTATTCAGGCTCGCTCACCAGGAAAATCTGGCAGTCCTGCAACTGGTCCCGGAAACCGTAGCCGGCCGAGACCTGGTAGAAGGCCGACTTGCCCCAGAGGCGGCAGGAGATGGCCTGGTACTTCAGCCAGTAGTTGGTCATCAGATTGAGCGCCGGGTCCGGCGTCTCCACATGTTCCGGGTCCACGAACCGCGACCAGAGGGCGTGCACGTCCTCCAGGGCCGCGGCGGCCTTCTCCGGGGCGGTGTACTGTTCTATCAGCGCGTACGGGTCCTCTTTGTCGTTCTCCGCCGCGCCCAGGGTGAAGACCACCTTACGGGTTTCGCCGGGGGCCAGTTCCACCTCCACCTGCAGGGCGGCAATCGCGTCCCCGAAGCGCCCGGCCCGCCCGGCCAGACACTCCTGACGCATCGCCTGGGGGTGCTCTTCGCTCTCGTAGAGGCCGATGAAGGACTCTTTGTCGCAGTCAAAGGACTTGAGGGGTTCGCTGACCGCCATGAAGGCCGTGTAGGGCCAGTCCACATTGTTGTAGCGGCCTTTGTCATCGGGGAACCCCCAGAGGTACTTGCAGGCGAATACCGCCCGGCGTTCCGGTTCAGCCCAGGTCTCAATGAAGAGTTTGTGGAATTCCCGGTGTTCGTCGGGAGCAAATCCCAGCAGCCACTCCGCGTAGGAGGTGACATCCAGGCGGCGCGGGCGCTCGCTATCGTTGGTCAGGGTGAGGGCCATCACCTCCAGCGGGTCGTGTGCGGCGACGAAGACGGTCAGTTCACTGCGGATGCCCGCAATCTTCTGGCGGAAGCGGGAGTACCCCAGCCCGTGGATGACCTGATATTCATCCCAGGGGTGCATCACCGGCTTGTAGGTCGCCGACCAGAATTCGCCCGTATCCAGATCGCGGATGTAGATGTATTTCCCCCAGTTGTCCTTGACCAGGTCCTGGAAGGCGCGCGTGATGCGGTTCTGTCCGGCGTTGCCGCGCCAGGAGTACCCGGAGCCGGTCTGCGAGACCATCATCCCGTAATCCCCGTTGCTGATCACGTTTCCCCACAAACGCGGGGTGAGAGGGGTGGTGATGATGTACTCGCGGCCGTCTTCGGAGAACCCCCCATAGGCTGTTGGGAACAGCAGGGCCATGGTGTTCCCCCGCTCAGATTACGTGATTTTGTACACGGGTGGCTTGAAGAGTTCTCCCAGCACCACGCAGGCCGCCCCGCGGGCCCAGGTTTCATCCCCGGCAGGCTCAATGATGATGTTCAGGTCATCGGCCAGGCCGTTGAACGCGTGGGCCCGAATTGCTTCCCGCATGGGCCCGAAACGCCATTCCCCGGCGCGAACTCCCTCCCCGCTGACGATGACCAACTGGGGGTTCAGGATGTTCACCAGGAGGGCGATGCCGATTCCCAGCCAGCGCCCCGATTCGGCCAGCAATCTTCGGGCCAGTTCATCGCCCGTTTCGGCCGCCGCCACGACGGCGTCCAGGGTTACGGGTTCCATGTCCGCCAGCATGGTCGGTTCTCCCCGGGCGATGGCGGCTCTTGCCTGGCGGACGACCACCGGGTCGGAGGCCAGGGCTTCCAGGCAGCCCCGCTTTCCGCAATCGCAGGGCGGTCCGTCCTCCACCAGGGGGATATGTCCCAATTCTCCCGCGCCGCCGATGGTGCCCCGGTAAAACTGACCGTTGACCACAATCCCGGCGCCGACCCCTCGTCCGACCGTAACCACCACAAAGTGGTTCACGCCGTGGCCGTAGCCGAACCATTGCTCCGCGATGGTCAGGGTGTTGACGTCGTTCTCCAGGTAGACGGGAATCCCCAACCGTTGGGCGATGGGTGGGGCAATGGGGACATTCCACCAACTGAAGAAAGGGGAGTAGCGACACACACCGACCTCGCCGTCTACCACTCCGGCCATGCCCAGCCCGATGCCCAGAACGCGGGTGGGGTCCACTCCAGACTGGGCAATGGTCGTCTCTACAGCGGCGACGATAGCGTCCTGTACAGCCTGGGGGTCGCACTGGCCTTGAAGGGGAACGGTTTGAGCGTAGACTACGCTGGCATCCAGGTCGGTGAGGGCGCTGGTGATGGCCTGTTCGGTCAATTTGACCCCCACGATAAAGCCGGCCTGGTCGTTGATCCGCAGGAGGACGGGCTTACGTCCGCCGGTGGATTCTCCGGCGCCCATTTCGTGGACCAGGCCTTTCTCTATCAGGCTGCCCACGATACTGGAGACCGCGGCCTGGCTTAAGCCGGAGAGCCGGGCGATTTCGGTGCGGGAGATAGGGCCCCGGCTCTTGATGAGGTTCAGCACCAGGTTGCGGTTCATCTCTTTGATCAGGTCGCGGTTCCCTTTCCGTAGATGCATCAAAATCTTTCCCTTAAGGTTGCTTTTTTCACTGAAGTAAATATATCATGCTTTGGCCGATTTGTCAACTTCCCCATCCAGAAGGTTCAACGTGGAAATGCGTCCCTATGATTTTTGACGAGGTGCAGACGGGGTTTGGCCGCACCGGGGAGTGGTTTGCGGCCCGGCCTTCGGCGTGGAGCCGGACATCATCTGTCTGGCCAAGGGGATTGCCAGCGGGTTCCCATTGGGGGCGGTGGCGGCCCGCCGGGACCTGATGAAGCGGTGGGGGCCGGTCTCCCGCGGCACGGCCTACGGGGGCAACCCCATCTCCTGCGCGGCGGCACTGGCGGTGCTGGAGGTCATTCGGGAGGAGAACCTGCTGGAGAACGCCCGCGCGCAGGGGGCCTATATGCTGGAGGCGCTTCGCCAACTGCAGGCCGAATCCCCCATCGTCGGGGATGTGCGCGGGGTGGGGCTGATGATTGCGGTGGAGTTCGTCCGGCCGGGGTCCAAAGAGCCCAACCCGGAGGCCGTCCGCCGCGTCCTGCAGCGGGCGCTGGAAGACGGCCTGCTCCTCTACCCCTGTGGCCACTGGACCCAGACCATCCGCCTCATCCCGCCGCTGACCATCAACCGGGAGCAGGTGGAGGAGGGGCTGGAGATATTCCGCCGGGCGGTTCTGGCAGCGGGCGAAAATCCGTAAATCACGGTAACTACCTATCGCTTTGCCGATAACGTTGCGCAGGCTGTCAGCCTGCATGCAGGCCTGGCGGCCTGCGCGACAGGGGCGCGCCTTCGCCAGCGTCTTTTGTGGCGCTTGCCCGAAGGTCTCCTGGTGGGGAGTTACCATCACATCCATCCCGCCTTTGCATACAGCGCGGCGAAATGATGAGTGGGGCCGTGGCCCTGGCCCAGGTCCAGGGCGTGGCGCAGCGCCAGGGTGATGTACTCCTTGGCCTGCCGGACGGCCTCCATCACGTCCAACCCCTTCGCCAGCCCCGCCGCGATGGCCGAGGCGAAGGTGCAGCCCGTGCCATGGGTATTCTTCGTCTCCACGCGCGGGGACGGGAAGTGGGTGAATCTCTCCCCATCGTACAGGATGTCCACGCTCTCCCCAACGGCCAGATGCCCCCCCTTGACCACCACATAGCGGGCTCCCATCTGGTGAATGGCCACCGCCGCGCGCTCCATATCCTCCACCGTCCGGATGTCCATTCCGGTCAGCACGCGCGCTTCGTGCAGGTTGGGGGTCACGATGACCGCCAGGGGCAGCAGCAGGCGGATCAGCGCTTCCCGCGCGTCGGGCCGCAGGAGCGGGTCGCCGCTCTTGGCGACCATCACCGGGTCCACGACCAGGTTGGGAAGGGCGTGCTCCCGCACTTTGGCCGCCACCACAGCGATAATCTCGGCGTTGGCCAGCATCCCCGTCTTGACGGCATCCACGCCGATGTCGGTGACCACGGAGTCTATCTGCAGGCCCACGAAGTCCGCCGGGAGTTCGTAGACGCCCTGGACGCCCAGGGTGTTCTGGGCGGTGATGGCCGTCAGCGCGCTCATCCCGTAGACGCCCAGCGCGGCGAAGGTCTTCAGGTCGGCCTGGATGCCTGCCCCGCCGCCCGAATCCGAGCCCGCGATGGTCAGACAACGAGGAATCTTCATCGGACCTCCTTGTTTGCAGGAAGAGGGGATTTGTTATCTCCTCTCACCTTTGTCGGAAGTAACTATTCAGGCTTCCTCACCCCACCCCCGCCGCCCTCGGGCCGAAGGCCCTT
>JAGHZG010000139.1 GCA_017743275.1 Chloroflexota bacterium
GCGTAGGCTTTAGCCTGCGAATACAGGCCTGGCGGCCTGCGCTACAGGGGCATGCTTTCGCTGCGTCTTTGATAGCGCTTGCCCGGGGGCTCCCTGGTAGGTAATTACGTTACGCCATCATATGGGTTTCAATGTAGCGGACGGCGTCGCCCACGGTTTTGATCTGCTGGGCCTCCTCGTCGGAGATGGTCCCCCCGAACTCCTCCTCAAACGCCATGACCAGTTCCACCAGGTCCAGGGAATCGGCCCCCAGGTCCTCGCGGAAGCGGGCGTCCATCGTCACCTTCTCCGGCTCCACGCTCAGCAGGTCCACAATGATTTTGACGACGCGTTCGTAGATGCTCATTGTGCTCCTCCTTTCAGGATGGCAGATATTGTAGTGCGGGCGGCGAATTTGTCAACTATGGTAATATTGTAGGACAACTGCGAGCAGTTGTCCTACAAACGTCATCCCTGTTGACAAACCGCCAGCCTGCTGGTATGATGCTATTACCTAAAACACTCCAGGAGCGAAATCGTTGCGAGAGGATCACCCCCGACGGAAGGCGGACCACCTTCGGATCAGCCTGGAAGAGGACGTCTCGTTTGAGACACTGACGTCCGGATTTGAGCGCTACCGGTTCGTCCACTGCGCCCTCCCCGAAATCGCTCTGGAGGCGGTGGACACGGCAGTCGTTTTTCTGGGCAAACGGTTGCAGGCCCCTCTGCTGATTTCCTCCATGACCGGCGGGACGCCCCAGGGGCGGGAGATCAACCGGCGGCTGGCCCAGGCGGCCCAGGAGGCCGGCATCGGGATGGGTCTGGGCTCCCTGCGGGCCGCCGTAGAGGACCCGACACTGGCAGAGACGTACCGGGTACGGGACGTGGCCCCGGATATCCTGCTTCTGGCCAATCTGGGAGCGGTGCAGTTGAACTACGGCTACACCGTTGACCACTGCCGCCGGGCGGTGGAGATGGTGGAGGCCGACGGCCTGATCCTGCACCTGAACCCCCTCCAGGAGGCCCTCCAGCCCGAAGGGCAGACGGATTTCTCCGACCTCCTGCGCAAGGTAGAGGCGGTGTGTCGGGCGCTGGAAGTGCCTGTTATTGTCAAGGAAGTGGGTTGGGGGCTCTCCGCCGACGTGGCCCGCCGCCTGGCCGACGCGGGCGTGGCGGCGCTGGACGTGGCGGGCGCGGGCGGTACCTCGTGGAGCCAGGTGGAGATGTACCGGGCCGAGAACGGCCTCCAGCGGGCCGTCGCCGCGGCGTTTCGGGATTGGGGCATCCCGACTGCCGAGGCGGTCCGGGAGGTCCGGCGGGCCCTCCCCCACCTCCCCATCATCGCCAGCGGCGGCATCCGGGACGGCATCCAGGTCGCCAAAGCGATCGCGCTGGGGGCGACCGTCTGTGGGGTTGCCCGCCCGTTTCTGGTGGCGGCGGCGGAATCGGCCGAAGCGGTCGCCGAGACGGCGGCCGTCCTCATCACCCAACTGCGCGTGGCGATGTTCGCCGTGGGCGCGCCGGACCTTTCGGCCCTTGCCCGCGCGCCGCTGGTAGAGGACAGAGAACCACGAAGGACACGAAGGGCACGAAGGATTGAGCGTCATTTGTGAAACTTCGTGCCCTTCGTGGATCAACCCTCTGCGCTCTCTGCGTCTCTGCGGTGAATTTGGCGGCGGGGGATGCGGGCCAGCACCCGCAGCCCCAGTGCCTCCAGTTCCCCCTCCTCCCGGACCGTCGGGTCCAGGTAGTGCCAGAGAAGGGCCAGCCCCACCCCGACCCCCAGCGCCAGCGCCAGCCGAATCGCCGGGCCCAGCAGTTGCGCTCGCAGGGACGGCGGGAGCGGCATCGGCACGGGTTCATCCAGCAGCCGGGCCGCCGGCCCCGCCTCCTGGGGCCAGGGAATCTGCGGGAAGTAGACCGCGCCGTTCTCCGTCAGTTCCGCCGCTATTGCCTGCGCCACCGCCACCGCCTGTGCCGGGTCGGGCCAGGTGAGGTAGACCACCAGGATGGACTGCGCGTTGTCGCTGACGATGGCGCCCTGGATGGCCGCGGGGTCGGCGGAGAGGCCCCCTCCCGCCAGCCGCGCGGCGACGGCCTCCGCGAAGGCCCGCGTCCGGGCGACGTCCGCCAGCCCGTTGGCGATGTACTCCGACGTCAGCCAGGAGTAGTATCGGTCGTAGTCCACACTCAGCCCGGCGGGGACGGTCCCGGCGGCGAAGCGCATGACCACCTGGTAGAACGTCGGCGGGGGCCGGTAGGTGACCAGCAGGTGAGCCAGCACCACCAACACCGGGGCCGCCACCAGCCACCAGCGCCGCCAGAGAATCCTCAAAAACGCGCGGAGTTCCACGGCACCTCCTGGAATTTTACCACGAAGACACGAAGACACCAAATGAAGAAATTTTTTTAAGATTCTTCGTGTCTTTGTGGTTTTCAGAGAGTCTTCAGTACCTCTGCAAGGATTCGCTCCTTAAACACCCTGCGGTCAAACCGGGCCGCGTTGCGGACGCACTCCTGCGGGTCCACGGACTCCGGATCAAAGGAACGGACGGCCTGGGCCAGCGCCTCCGCCGTCGGTTCGTGGAAGAAGACGCCGGTTCGGCCCGGAAGGACGGTATCCAGCGCGCCGCCCGCGCCGAAGGCAATGACGGGCCGCCCGGCGGCCTGGGCCTGCACGGGCGCGATGCCGAAGTCCTCCACGCCGGGCAGGACGTAGGCCCGGCAACGAGCGAAGAGGTCGGGCAGGTCGGCGTCAGGGACGCGCCCCAGGAAGGTGACCGTCGGCCCGGCCATAGATTCCAGCCGGGGCCGATCCCGCCCGTCCCCCGCGATGACCAGCGGCAGGCCCAACCGGCTGAAGGCCTCCACCGCCAGGTCAATCCGCCGGTACGGAACCAGCCGGGAGACGATGAGGTAGTAGTCGTCGTGCGCGGGCGCGGGGCGGAAGCGGGCCGTATCCACCGGCGGGTAGATGATGACGGACTCCCGGCCGTAGTAGCGGCGGAGGCGGGCCTGGACTTCTCGGGAGATGGCGATGAACCGGGTGACCCGCTGGGCCGCCCGCCAGTCCCACCGGCGCAGGACCGCGATGAGGGGCCGGAGCGCCTGCCGCACGGGGGCCGGTAGCCCCTCGCGCGCCGCGTAGTCCTCAAAGTTCCAGACGAAACGGGTCGGCGTCAGGCAGTAGCAGATGTGGACGGCCCGTCCCGTCCGCACTCCGTGGCAGAAGCCGGATTTGTTGCTCAGGACGACGTCGTACCCGGAGAGGTCCAGGCCGGCGAAGGCCAGCGGGTAGAGGGGCAGGTAGGGCTGATGGTGACGGTAGATGCCCGGCAGGCGGTCCATCCAGGTGGTGCGGATGTCCCAGGACCGGTAGGCCGAGGGCATCCCGTCCCGCCAGTAGATGGACGTGTAGACGGGGGCCCCCGGGAACGTCTCCACCAGGGTCTCCAGGACGTCCTCGGCACCCCCGCGCTGATTGAGCCAGTCGTGAACCAGGGATAGCCGCATTGTAATTACCGCCGATTGAAATCGCCCTCTCTGGGCACTTCGTGCCGGGTGTCGGCCTCCGCCGACACTCTGAGGTCGGCGAAGGCCGACCAAAGGCCTGCGGCCCAGGAAGGCTGACTTCAGTCAGCGCCGATGGGACATCGGCCTCTGATCGCTCCCGCGCCCGGCGTCGGCCTGCGCCGACACCCCCGGTCGGCGCAGGCCGACCGAAGGCCGGCGGCCCAGGAAGGGTGACTTCCAGTCACCGCTTAAACAGTTACGCCGCATTTAGCCGCGAAAGGCACGAAAAAACTCTTCGTGTCCTTTGTGGTTTTTGACTCATTGCGGGCGCAGGGCCTGCTCCACGATGGCCTGGCCCTGGGGACCGATGGTCCACTGCAGCCACTCCCGCAGCGCGCCGGTCGGTTCGGCCCGCGCGGCCCAGCGGCAGGTGCAGGAGAGGGGATAGTCGGCGGCCGGGGCGGGAGACCGTCCCTCCAGCACCAGCACGCGGACGTTTCCACTCACCCGGCTGAGGGGGACGTATCCGATGGCGCCGGGGGTCTGGGCCACCAGGTCCAGCATGCTCTCATCATCGGGGACGACGCGCGCCGTCAGCGTGAGGTCCCACGGGCCCAGGACGGCCGCTTTCACCAGCGAGTGGGTGCCGGCCCCCCTCTCCCGACTGACCACCTGGATGGGGGTGCCGTCGGGCCATTCGCCGATACGCCCCCGCAGGACCTCCCGCAACTCCGCCAGGGTCAGGCCCTCCACCGGTACGGCGGGATGGACAATGATCGCCAGCGCGTCGCCAGCGAAGGGATGGGTCCATAATGGGGCCTCATCGGTCCAGAGGAGGGCCGCCCCGTCGGCCGCGCCGGCCTGCAGGCGGTCCAGAGCGAAGCGGTCGTTGAAGACCTGCACCTCTATCGCCACCCACGGCTTCTGGCGGTGGTAGGCCAGGGCCAGTGCCTGGACCGGCCGCTCACAGGCGTCGGAGACAACGATGCGGAGCGTGACCGGCGCCGGGGTGACGGTGAGCGGCTGAGGGGCGCAGGCGGCCACGAACAGGAACACGAATAACACGAATTTACACGAATGAGACACGAATTCGCTCTTTGCGCCTTTGTGTCTTTGTGTGAGAATCACCCCCGCAGGGCGGCAACGGTCAGGCCCAGGATGCCCAGCAGGATGCAGTACAGGGCGAAAGGATAGAGGGGGCGCCGCCGGACATAGTTCAGCAGAAAATGGATGGCGGCAAAGCCGGACACCAGGGCAGTCAGGAAGCCAGCGACCAGGAGGGGAGCCTCTCCGGCCAGAGTTCCGGCCCGGGCCATTTGCCATAACTGCATAGCCCCTGCGCCCAGGATGATGGGGGCGGAGAGCAGGAAACTGAAGCGGGCGGCGGCCTCCCGTTCCAGCCCCCGGCCCAGCCCGGCGGCGATGGTGGCGCCGGAGCGGGAGACGCCGGGGAGGATGGCGACGGCCTGGGCCAGCCCCACCACCAGCGCGTCGGCCCAGGAGAGGGCCGGAAGGGCGCGGGGGGCGCGTGGATTCAAAACGGAAGATCGCCGTGCCCACCCCAGTTCGGCCAGGGTCAGGAGGGCGGCGGTGAGGAGAAGGAACCCGGCGGCCGCGTCCGGTCGGGCGAACATCCCCTCAAAGAAGTCCTCCAGCAGGACCCCCGCCAGAACGCCGGGAATGGTGCCGACGATGAGGAGAAGAAACAGGCGGGCGCCGGGGTCGTTCAGGGAGCGGGCGCGCAGCCCCACCCAGGCCCCCCGAAGCAGGGCGAGCCAGTCTCGCCAGAAGTAGGCGATGACGGCGACCAGCGTCCCCCAATGGACCATGGCGTCAAAGGCCAGGCTGGGGATGGGCCAGCCCAGCAGCCAGGGGACCAGGACCAGGTGCCCGGAACTGCTGATGGGCAGGAATTCCGTGGCCCCCTGCAGGAGACCCAGGAAGAGCGCGCGTGGGTCCACTTTAGACTCCTCTCTCCATTGATGCCAGGATAGAGAAAAACTCTGAGAG
>JAGHZG010000140.1 GCA_017743275.1 Chloroflexota bacterium
GAGTTCTTCCGTCCGGAGAAGGCGGCGGGGGTGGACGTGGTCTTCCAGTTCCGCATCTCCGGCCCCGGCGGCGGCGACTGGTACGTGGTGGTGAAGGACCAGACCTGCACCGTCTCGGCGGGCGTCCACGAGAAGCCGACGACGACGCTGAAGATGGCAGACGAGGACTTTCTGGCGCTGGTGGCGGGGAAGTTACCGGCGATGCAGGCCTTCACCAGCGGCAAGTTGAAGATAGAGGGCGACCTGATGAAGTCGCAGTTGGTGCAGAAACTGTTCAGGTTTTAGGGAAAAACCACAAAGACACGAAGACACGAAGTTTAACCTGGCTTCGCGGCAAAACTCACCGCAGAGACGCCGAGGGCGCAGAGTTTTTTATAGTCTCTACGTAACCACCTACCACCCCCTGTTGCGTTGATCGTCAGGCGCGAGGGCCATCCACGAATGGGCCACGAATACACGAATGATGGCGCGATTCGTGCATTCGTGAAGCATTCGTGGACGGCTTGCCCCGCCAAACAGAACCAGGGTAGGTAATTACGTCTCTGCGTCCTCTGCGTCTCGGCGGTGAAACGACCTTTTTGCAGTAGACTCATGCAAATAAAGAATAAAGAATGAAGGCGCGCGTGGTATTTGCCATCCTGGTAATGGGTTTCAGCGGACTGGTCGCGGAAATATTCCTTCTGAGGGAGTTTCTGATCGTCTTTGCAGGGAACGAATTCTCCATTGGCCTGGTGCTGGCCAATTGGCTGGTGATGGAGGCCCTGGGCGCCTGGGTCTTTGGACGGCTGGCGGAGAAGTTCCCGGGGAGAGCAGAGGCGCTAACAGGAATCACCGTCCTGTTTATCCTGTCTCTGTTCCTGGCCCTTTTCCTGATCCGTTCTTTAAAAAGAATCCTGGGCATCTCTGTGAGCGAGCCGGTTGGCCTTTTCCCGATGTTTTATTCTTCCCTGCTGATTCTCGCACCGGTCAGCGCCCTGCACGGCGCGCTGTTTCCCGCCTGCTGCCAGATGTATTCCCTCGTTTCCAGTCCAGACGCCCCTGCCGCCGGTAGGGTGTATGCCTATGAGACCATCGGCACCGTAATCGGGGGACTCCTCTGTACCTATCTGTTCATTCCCCTCTTCCATACGTTTCAGGTGGTCTTCTGGTTGGCCCTGCTGAACCTCATTCTGTGCGTTGTCCTGCTGGTTTCTTTCCGGCGAACCGGATGGCTCTCCAGAGCCCTGCTGCTGGTTCAGACTGTTCTCGCTGCGTGCGCAGGGTACGGGTTGTTCGCCGGCCCCGCGGATGCCCTTCACCGCCTTTCTATTCAGACCCAATGGAAGGGCCTCAACGTTGTTCACTACCAGAACTCCCCGTACAGCAATTTCTGTGTGGTGGAGAACGAAGGGCAATACATCTTCTTCCAGGACGGGGTTCCTGAACTGATCACGCCGGTGCCGGACCTGCCGTTTGTGGAGGAATTTGTCCACCTTCCGCTTCTGACGCATCCAGAACCCCGGCATCTACTGATCCTGGGGAGCGGTGCGGGCGGCGTGATCTATGAAGCGCTGAAGCATCCGCCGGTAGAGACGATTGAATATGCGGAACTGGATCCGCTTTTGATTGACCTGATCCGACAGTTTCCCACTCCGCTGACCGAATCCGAATTGAACGACCGAAGGGTCCGCATCCAGTACGTGGACGGGCGGATGTACCTGCGCACCACTCGCGGCACGTATGACCTGATTCTGATCGGGATCACCGAACCATCCACTCTGCAGACGAACCGGTTTTTCACCCAGGAGTTTTTCCGGCTGGCCCGAACGAAGTTGAACCGGGGGGGTATTCTCGTTCTCAGCCTGCCGGGTTCCTTAACCTACACTACCGAAGAACTGGCAAACCTGAACAGTTCCATCTTCCATACCCTGAAAACGGTTTTCCCTTATGTTCGGGCGATTCCGGGCGAGGGAACGAACCTGTTCCTGGTTTCTGACGCTCCGGACATTTTATCGGTGGACGCGAAGTATATTGTGGAAAGAGTACACCAGCGGAATATCCGGGCCGAGGTGGTGATCCCCTGGTACCTGGAACAAAAGTTGCATCCTGGATGGCGGGAATGGTTTCAGCGGTTCATTGAAGGGAGAAGCCGGAAAATCAACTCCGATTTCCGTCCTGTGGGGGTCTTTTACAGCGTCTCTCACTGGAGTGCTCTCTTTGCCCCCTTCCTGAGCGATCTTTTCCGACAACTGGAGAAAATCAACCTGTGGACCCTTGTTGTTGTGCTCGTTGCAGTTCTGCTCTGCTATCTCCTTGTCTGGAGGTCAGGGAGGGGGCGATCCCTGCGGATGGGGATTCTCTTCTCCATCATCACCACCGGCCTGGCTGGCATGCTCTTTGACCTGATGCTGATTTTCGCCTTTCAGTCCGTTTATGGGTACGTGTTTTCCTGGATCGGGCTTCTGGTCGCATCGTTTATGACGGGAGCGGCCTGCGGGGCCCTGCTGGTCTCCCGCGCGCTGAAACGGTCGCGAAACACCTTCCGGTTTTTCCTGAAGACCGAACTGGCCATCATGGGCTTTGCCGCAGGATGTCCCCTGCTCCTTCTGGCCGTGTATGCACTTCTGGAGGGAGCGGAAACGCTTTTCTTCTCCCGGTGGCTGTTTTTGGTTCTTTCGTTTGCTGGGGGACTTTTCATCAGCGCCCAGTTCCCTCTGGCAAACCATCTGCTTTTGCGGGATCGCGGGGGTTTCACGCCCACTGCCGGGCTGTTGTATGCTCTGGACCTGCTGGGAGGGTGGTTGGGAGGAATCGTCGGGGCGGTGGTGCTTTTGCCGATCCTCGGCCTTTTGGGCACGGGTATCGCGGTGGCCATGTTGAAATTGGGCAGTTTTTCGGTTATCATGTGGGTTGGACAAGGGTTGTGAGGAGGTGGGCAATGAGCAATTGGGTTTCTCAAAAGATCACCCGGCGAGAATTCCTGAAGGGCGTGGCAGTGTTATGTCTCAAAGTCGCCGTGCCTTCCTGCATTCTGAACTCCTGTCGCCCTGCGGCTCCCCACGAAGGGCCAATGCCTGTAACAACCGCAGGGGTGGAAACCCCCACTTCTACTCCCGCAGGTTCCGGCCGATTTGAACCGGCCTACCGGAAACTGCACCGGACGGGGGAACTGGCGGCACGGGCGGAGAAACTCTGGGCGATGATGGAGAGTTGCCGGCTGTGTCCGAGACAGTGCGGTGTCAATCGGCTGAAAGGGATGAGCGGGTTCTGTCGGACACCGGGCGCCACCCTGGTGATCTCGGCGTTTCATCCCCATTTCGGTGAAGAAAGACCCCTGGTCGGACGGGGGGGCTCAGGGACAATTTTCCTCACTCACTGCAACCTGCGGTGCATCTTTTGCCAGAACTGGGAGATCAGCCACCTGGGGATGGGCCGGGAAAGCAGCGTAGAGGAACTGGCCGGTATGATGCTCCAACTTCAGAAAATCGGCTGCCACAACATCAACCTGGTGACCCCCACCCATTATTCGGCCCTCATTTTGAAGGCCCTGGACATCGCGGCGGGGCTGGGACTCCGGCTGCCCATCGTCTACAACACCAGTGGCTGGGAGCGGCTGGAGATTCTGGAGGTTCTGGACGGGATTGTGGACATCTACCTGCCCGACTTCAAGTACTGGGACAGCGAGATGGCGGCGAAATATTCTTCCGGGGCTGCGAACTACCCGGAGGTGACCAGGGCCGCTATCCTGGAGATGCACCGTCAGGTGGGAGTGGCAAAACCGGGACCCGATGGCATCATGTACAGAGGGCTGATGATCCGACACCTGGTCATGCCCAACGACGTGGCGGGGTCCGAAAAGGTGATGGAGTGGATCGCGGAGAACCTGCCCAAAGACACGTACGTCAACATCATGTCCCAGTACACTCCCTTGTATAAAGCGTACGAGTACCCCGAAATATCGCGAAGGATTACCCGCGAGGAGTACGTGCGGGTGGTGAAGAAAGCCCAGGAGTTGGGCCTCACCAACCTGGATATCCAGGGATACTGGTGGCTGGAGTGACAGCGATCCGTTCACGGGGAGGGGTTGTGGGCGGTAGCCCGTCGGACCGCCGCCCACAAATCCCTCTCATTCTGCTACAAGGGAGGAATCATGCCCACAGGAATCCGCGATAAAGTCGCCATTATCGGCATGGGGTGCACCCGGTTCGGAGAGCGCTGGGATGTGGGGGCCGAAGACCTGATGGTGGAGGCCTTTGAGGAGGCGCTGGCCGACGCCGGGATTGACCGCAAGGAAATCCAGGCCGCCTGGCTGGGCACCTGCTTTGAGGAAATCAGCGTCGGCAAGAGCGCGCTCCCCCTGTCCATCACCCTGCGCCTGCCCCGCATCCCCGTCACGCGCGTGGAGAACTTCTGCGCCACCGGGACGGAAGCGTTCCGGGGCGCGGTCTACGCGGTGGCGTCGGGCGCATGCGACATCGCGCTGGCGCTGGGGGTGGAGAAACTCAAAGACGTGGGCTACGGGGGACTCCCTAACCTGGGCGCTACGGCGGGGAGCCTCAACTGGCAGTGGATGCCCAATATCACCGCGCCGGGGGCCTTCGCTCAGTTGGCCACCGCCTACGCCGCCAAATACCGCATCCCGATGGAGGACCTGAAGCGGGCGATGGCCCACGTCTCCGTCAAGAGCCACGCCAACGGCTCCCTCAACCCCAAAGCCCACCTGCGCCGCCCCGTCACCGAGGACGAGGTGCTGAACGCGCCCATTGTCGCCTACCCGCTGGGCCTCTTTGACTGTTGCGGCGTCAGCGACGGTGCCGCCTGCGCGATGGTCACCACGCCGGAGATCGCGCGTGGGCTGGGCAAGAAAGACATCGTCACCGTCAAAGCGCTCCAGATTGCCCTCTCCAGCGGGGAGGAGATGGGATACAACGAGTGGGACGGGACGTATTTCATGACCACCGCCAAATGCAGCAAAACGGCGTACCAGGAAGCCGGCATCACCGACCCCCGGCGGGAGATCAGCATGATGGAAGTCCACGACTGCTTCTCCATCACCGAACTCGTGACAATGGAGGACCTGCACATCTCCGAGCGGGGGAAGGCCTGGAAGGATGTCCTGGACGGCTTCTTTGACCTGCGCGGCGGGGGGATTCCCTGCCAGCCCGATGGCGGCCTGAAGTGCTTTGGGCACCCCATCGGCGCCTCGGGCCTGCGGATGCTCTACGAGATGTACCTGCAACTGCTGGGGCGGGCCGGGGAGCGGCAGATTCCGAACCCCCGCTACGGCCTCACCCACAACCTGGGCGGCATGCCGCATATGAACATCTGCGCCATCACCATCGTGGGCCGATATGGAGACTGAACTCTTCACCCACCCTGAACTGAACCGCGAGGTCACGGCCATCGGCGGGCGCTACTTCTGGATGAAGGAGGGACGTCTCCCCTTTGGGGGACGGGAAGTCCTCTACCTGGTGGGCTGTGCCGTTCTGGACACCACCTGCTGC
>JAGHZG010000141.1 GCA_017743275.1 Chloroflexota bacterium
GACAGGGGCAAAACACCTCTTCGGCTATTGTCGGAACAATTTGTTAAAGCGCAAAACCGTCGGGCTCAATCAGCAAAGCCCCCTTCGGGGGCTAAAAACAGCCCGAAGGACTTCGCAGGATGAGCCCGGACGTTCACGTCCGGGCGATAGGCGCTGACCGAAACAAACGCAATCGGTATTACCCTTGCTTCCCCTTCATAGGACACGGATGGGCACGGATAGTACGGATTTTCACGGATTTTCATCCCTTCGGTCAGAGCCCTCTGGGCGAAGTCGTGTGAATCCGTGAAACCCGTGGGTATCCGTGTCCCGATTTCAAACTGTCAGGTGGCCAAGCCTCAATTCCCCTGCTTGACAATCCAGGCTTTCTGGGCTATCATCGGAGGACGTGAGTCAGGGATATTCCCCTGGATGGAAGTTCCACCCGGAGGCTCCGTATGGCTGGCTACGAGCCGAAAATCATCGGTTTCCTCTGCAACTGGTGCAGTTATGCCGGGGCGGACCTGGCCGGCGCCGCCCGGCTCAAATACCCCCCCAATCTCAAGATTATCCGCGTCCCCTGCTCCGGACGGGTCGCTCCCGAACTGGTCATTCGCGCCTTCAAAGAGGGCGCCGACGGTGTGATGGTCCTGGGCTGTCACATCGGCGATTGCCACTACGCGACCGGCAACCACCGGACCGCCCGACGGATGCCGGTCCTCCGGGCCCTGCTGGAATTCACCGGCATTGAACCGGAGCGGTTCCTGGTGAAATGGGTCTCTTCCTCGGAGGGGGAACTCTTCGCCCAGACGGTGCGGGAGTTTACCGAACAGGTCCGTGCATTCCCCCCGCTGCGGGAGCGGATGGGGTGGTGAGCGCGGATCGCATATCGCATATCGCATATCGCATATCGCTTATCGCTTATCGCTTATCGCTTATCGCGAATCGCATATCGCATATCGCATATCGCTTATCGCTTATCGCTTATCGCGAATCGCATATCGCATATCGCATATCGCTTATCGCATATCGCTTATCGCATATCGCATATCGCTTATCGCATATCGCTTATCGCATATCGCGGATCATATCGCGCGGGTCGCACAACCAGGATTCTCCGTAACTGCTTACCCCTCGTTATTGCGAGACGGCAGTAGCCGCCGAAGCAATCCCCTCTTGGGCTTCACGAATGTTTTTGTTCTTAAGGCACGCCCTTGTAGCGCAGGCTGCCAGGCCTGTATGCAGGCTGACAAAGTTCCGTAGAATAACAAGAACATTCGTGGCCTGCGCTACGTTATCTGCAAGATGATTCGGGTAGTTGCACCGTTGGGCTGAAATATTCTCAATGATAAACGTCACCCGCCGAGAAGATAATCGTCACTTGTCCCTATGGGATTTGGGGATATTATGGCAAGGGTAAGATACCATCTTTACCCCTTGCTATTTCGCGCGAACCGGATGCACCCAAAGGTCTCGTCGCTCTGTATGCCCCTGCCCCGGGAGGAAATAGATGCCCAGGAGGAAACGTATGGCCAGGATTTTGATCGTAGACGATGATCCGGATTTCCTGCTCATCTGCCGCCGGATACTGGAGGCGGAGGGCTTCCGCGTGATGGAGGCCCGCAGCGGCAGTGAGGCCCTTCAGGTGATGCGCAAAACCCGCCCCGACTTGGTCCTGCTGGACGTGATGATGACCACCACGCTGGAGGGAGTGGATGTCAGTCGGGAGATGGAAGCGGACCCCAAACTGAAGGACATCCCCCTGGTGATGGTTTCCTCCATCGCCACCAGCGAGTACGCCAGTGAGTTCCCCGAAGAGCGCGTCCCGATTGACGCCTGGATCTCCAAGCCCATTCAGCCTGAGGTCCTGGTGAAAACCGTGAAGCGCTTCCTCGGTGGTTAGTTGTTTGCGAGACGAGGATTGCCGAACAAACCCTTCGGCGGCCATATCGCCAGATGGTAATGCCTTTACGTTAAGGAGGTCATACGACTATGTCTCCCCCGCTTCCCGTACCGTTGACGGACGAAAAACTGGACCGCGAGTTTATGGCCCAGGTGGAGCCCGATTGGGAGAAACTGCTGACCTGCATACAGTGCGGGACCTGTAGCGCATCCTGTCCCACGGCCGACCTGATGGACTACTCTCCCCGCCAATTGTGGGAACTGGTCCGCCTGGGACTGCGGGACGTGGTGATGAACAGCCGCACCTTCTGGCTCTGCACCCAGTGCTATGCCTGCTCCGCCCGCTGCCCGCGCGGCATTTTGACCAGCGCCACCATGCGCCGCCTGCGGGAGTGGGCCGTCGCCAACGGCTACGCCGTCCCCCAGACGCTCCAGATGATGCGCCAGGCCGTCAGTGCCACCCGCAACATCCTCAACGAGGACAACCAGACCCGCCTCATCTGGAGCCAGGGACTGGAAGGCGTGGCGAAACGGGTCCAGGAGCCCGCAGAGGTGCTCCTCTACACCGGCTGCGTCTCCGCCCTCTACCCGATGGCCTACAGCATCCCCCAATCGCTGGTCCAGATTCTGGAACAGGCCCATGTCTCCTACACTCTGCTGGGTAGCGAGGAGTGGTGCTGCGGCTACCCCCTCTACGGCGCCGGATTCAAGGACGATATAGCGGAACTGGCCCGGCACAATGTAGAGAAGGTCCGCTCCGTCGGCCCCAAGGTCCTGGTGGCGACCTGCTCTTCCTGCTACTACACTTGGCACCACCTCTACCCGGAACTGGTGGGCGACTCCTTCGGCTTTGAGGTCATGCATGCTACTGAATTCCTGGCCCGGATGGTCCAGGAGGACCGCATCCGGATGACCGAACTGGCCTGGACGGTCACCTATCACGACCCGTGCGACCTGGGCCGCAAGAGCGGCGTGTACGAGCCGCCCCGGGCCATCATCCGCAGCATCCCCGGCATGCAACTGCGGGAGATGCCCCACAACCGGGAGAACGCCATCTGCTGTGGCGGCGGCGGCGACGTGGCGATGACAGAGCCGGACGCGGTGGAGCATGTCTCCATCCAGCGGCTGCAGGAGGCCGTCTCCACCGGCGCCGAGGCCATCATCTCGTCCTGCCAGCAGTGCAAGCGCACCCTGCTCCAGGCCGCCCGCAAGACCAGGACGCGCGTCCGGGTGCTGGACGTCTGCGAACTGGTCTGGCAGGCGATGGAGAAGTAGTGGATGTTACGTATTCCGTACTGCGTGTCGGGAATACTGGAGGTTACAGGATGACGAACGAAGAGCCCCGAATTGGCGTCTATATCTGCCATTGCGGCCTCAACATCGCGGCGACCGTGAATGTCGACGAGGTGGTCCGGTACGCCAGCACGCTGCCCAACGTTGTGGTCGCCCGCCCCCATAAGTACACCTGCTCCGAGGCCGGGCAGGAGATGATCCGGCAGGACATCCGGGAACTGGGCCTGACCCGCGTCGTGGTGGCCTCGTGCAGCCCCCGGATGCACGAACCCACTTTCCAGAACGTCCTGGCCTCGGCGGGCCTCAACCCGTACTACTTCCAGATGGCCAACATCCGCGAGCATGTCTCCTGGGTGGTGGAGGACCCCGTAGAGGCGACGGAGAAGGCGAAACGGCTGGTTCGGGCCGCCGTCGCCCGGGTGAACTACCATGAGCCCCTCTTCCCCCGCCAGGAGAGCGTGACCCCGGCGGCGCTGGTCGTCGGCGGCGGTATCGCGGGCATCCAGGCCGCCCTCACCATCGCCGAGGCCGGCTACCCGGTCTATCTGGTGGAACGGGAGCCGTCCATCGGCGGGCACATGGCCCAATTGGATAAGACCTTCCCCACGTTAGACTGCAGTACCTGAATTCTCGGCCCCAAGATGATGGATGCCGGTCGGCATCCCAACATTACCCTCCTGACCTACAGCGAGGTCACCGAAGTCTCCGGTTACGTCGGCCATTTTCAGGTCAAGGTGCGCCAGCGCCCCCGCTACGTCAACGTGGACGTCTGCACCGGCTGCGGGGCCTGCGCCGAGGCCTGCGTCTTCAAGCGGGGTGTCCCCAATGAGTACGACGCCGGCCTGAGCCGCCGTCGGGCCGCCTACATCCCCATGAACGGCCAGGCAGTGCCGCTGAAGGCCGTGATTGACGACCAGGCCTGCCTCTACCTGACCCGGGGCAAGTGCACCCAGGCGTGTGTGGAGGCCTGCCCGACCAAAGCGATTGACTTCACCCAGAAAGAGCAAATCATAGAACTGAACGTGGGGGCCATCGTCGTCGCCACCGGCTTTGAGATGTTTGACCCTCGCCGTCTCCCCGCCTTCTCCTATGGCAAGTCCCCGGACATCATAGACGGTCTGCAGTTTGAGCGGCTCTCCAGCGCCACCGGCCCCACCCAGGGCCAGATTCTCACGTCCAAAGGCGAGAAGCCCCGCCGGGTGGCCATCATCCACTGCGTCGGCAGCCGGGATGAGAACGCCAACCGCTACTGCTCCCGCGTCTGTTGCATGTACGCGCTCAAGCATGCCCACCTGGTCCGGGATAAGACCGGCGCGGAGGTGTTTGAGTTCTACATGGACATCCGCGCCTTCGGGAAGGACTACGAGGAGTTCTACGAGCGGGTCCAGCGGGAGGGCGTCTACTTCGTCCGGGGGCGCGGCGCGGAGGTCGTCGTCCTGGACGACGGGCGCATCCAGGTGAAGGCGGAGAACACCAACCTGGGCATCCCTGTCCAGATAGACGTGGACATGGTCATTCTGGAGACGGCCATGGAGGCCCCGCACGATTCGGACCGGGTGGCGACGCTCTTCGGCATCAGCCGGAGCGCCAGCGGCTTCTTCCAGGAGGCCCACCCCAAACTCCGGCCTTTTCACACCAACACCGACGGCGTCTTCCTGGCCGGCGCCTGCCAGGCCCCCAAGGACGTGCCGGATACCGTCGCGCACGCCGGGGCCGCCGCCTCGGAGGTCCTGGCCCTGCTGAGCCGCGGCGAAGTGGTCATCTCGCCGACGACAGCGGTGGTGGACGAACGGTTCTGCTCCGGCTGCAAGACCTGCATCACCCTCTGCCCATATAGCGCCATCACCTTTGACGAGGCGGCCCGGGTGGCCCGGGTGAACGAGGCCCTCTGCAAGGGGTGCGGCACCTGCGTCGCCGCCTGCCCGGCGGAGGCCATCACCGCCCGGCACTTCGCCGACCGCCAGATTCTGGCGGAACTGGAGGCGCTGCTGGTTCCGGTGTAACCACAAAGACATGAAGACACAAAGACTGGTTCATTCCACTTCGTGTCTTTGTGTCTTCGTGGTTTCCCTGAGGAGGACCGAATGGCGGAACAATTTGAACCCCGAATTATCGCTTTCGTCTGCAACTGGTGTACCTACACCGCCGCCGACAACGCGGGGGTGAGCCGAATGGAGCAGCCCCCGAACGTGGACATCATCCGGGTGATGTGCTCCGGGCGGATTGAGCCGACCTTCATCCTGAAGGCCTTCGCGCTGGGTGCGGACGGCGTGATCGTCTCCGGCTGCCATCCCCCGGGC
>JAGHZG010000142.1 GCA_017743275.1 Chloroflexota bacterium
GTTCTTTTCTGGACCGGAAGATGTCGGACGTTGCATCGGAGACTGCCACAACCCGCCGGGTACTGGCCCTCATCCCGGCCTGGAACGAGGCGCCCCGGATCGGCCGCATCGTGGAGGGCGCACGAGCCTTTCTCCCCGTCCTGGTGGTAGACGACGGTTCCACCGACGGTACGGCGGAGGTGGCCCGCGCGGCCGGCGCGACGGTGGTCCAGCACCCCCACAACCAGGGCAAAGGGGCCGCGTTGAAAACCGGCTTCGCCTGGGCGCTGGAACACGGTTACGACGCCGTCCTCACCCTGGACGCCGACGGTCAGCACGACCCCGCCGAGATTCCCCGGTTCCTGGCGGCGCTGGAGGCGGGGGCCGGGGACCTCATCATCGGGCGGCGACAATTCTCCCGCATGCCCTGGCCGCGCTGGTGGTCCACCCCGTTGGGGACCATCCTGCTTTCGCTGGCGCTGGGCCGCTACATCCCCGACAACCAGAGCGGCTACCGGCTGATCACCCGCCGGGCGCTGGAAGCGTTCCGCCTGACCAGTACCGGCTTTGAAATGGAAGTGGAGATGATTGCTGAGGCGATTCGGCTGGGATTGCCTATCGGTTGGGTGCCCATCCGTACCATCTACGGCATCGGCAAGCGCAGTTACTTCCACCCCGTCAAAGACACCCTGCGGTTTCTGCGTATGGTGTGGTGGATCGGGAGGAGGCGGCGCACAGAAGCCTGCCGCTAAGAACGGCGAGATCTCCTCAGGTTGTGGGGGAACCCTTGAATGAACTCCCCAACCTGTTCCGAAAATTCGGAAACTTTTCGGAATTCTCAGCGGTCCCCTTCAGCAACCCGCTACCAGCAACCCACGACCCGCAATCCGCGATTCGCGATCAGCGATTTGGGATAAGCGATTCGCGATAAGCGATTCGCGATCCGCGATAAGCGATTCGCGATCCGCGATCCACCACTTGCGCTTATCCCGGAGTGTGGTATAATAGCCCCTGTCTCCCCCCAGATATGGTGTTTGATGTAACCCAAAACACCATATATGGTAGCAAGTTCCCCCCAGAAAGGAGTCCCATGCAGTGTCCCTATTGCAGTGCCCCACGCACTCATGTCATCGCCACCGACCACGATGCCCGGGGAATCCGACGGCGCCGGGAGTGTCCCCAGTGCCGGCAGCGGTTCACGACCCTGGAGCGGGCCGTCCTCACCACGCCGCTGGTGATTAAGCGGGACGGCCGTCGGGAAGAGTTCAGTCGGGAAAAACTACTGGCGGGATTGCGCACCGCCTGCGCCCGCCGGCCTATCTCCGCCGACGCGCTGGAGCGCCTGGCCGACCGGGTGGAGGAGTACATCCGCCAGACCGGGAGGACCGAGGTCCCCAGCAAGATGATTGGTGACCGGGTCATCGCGGAGTTGCGGGAACTGGACCCGGTCTCCTACATTCGCTACGCCATCGTCTACCTGGGGCTGGAGGACCTGGCGGCAGTGCGCGCGGAGATCAACCGCCTGCTGGAGGGCGAGTCACCCTCATCCAGAGACCTCAGTTGATGCGCAGGAGGGACTATGTCGCGGAAAAGATCGCAGGATTCGGTCACGGCCCGTCTTTCACCCAACGCGCTGGAGGTCCTGAAGCGCCGATATCTGCGCCGGGGGCCCGACGGAAAGCCCGCCGAGACGGTGGAGGGGATGTTCCGCCGGGTGGCGCACCACATCGCAGCAGTGGAGACGGCCTGGAACGGGGACGCGCAGGCGGCGGAGGAAATCTTCTATGACCTGCTGACCTCTCTCCGCTTCGTCCCCAACTCTCCGACGTTCACGGGGGCGGGAACCCCATTGGGGCAACTGGCTGCGTGTTTCGTCCTCCCGGTCAGCGACGACATGGGCCGGCGGGACGACGGCATCTTCCAGACCCTGCGCAATATGGCCCTCATCCACCAGACCGGCGGCGGGACCGGCTTCTCCTTCTCCCGCCTGCGTCCCAAAGACACCGTCGTCCTCTCCAGCGGCGGGAAGGCCACCGGCCCGGTCGGCTTCATGCGCGTCTACGACCTGGCCTGCGAGATTGTCAGCCAGGGGGGTACTCGTCGGGGCGCCAATATGGGCGTCCTCCGCGTGGACCACCCCGACATTGAAGAATTCATCACCTCCAAGACCGACGAGCACGCCATCAACAACTTCAACATCTCCGTCGGCGTCACCGACGCGTTTATGCGGGCGGTGGAAAACGACGAGGAATGGGAATTGCGTTTCCCCGACGTGCTCCATCCGGCCTACCGCACCTTCAACGGGACGCTGGAGGAAGCGGAGCGAGCGGGCATCCCGATCCAGGTCTACCGGAAAGTCCGGGCGCGGGACCTCTTTGATAAAATTGTCCGTCAGGCCCACCGCAACGGCGAGCCCGGTATTCTCTTCCTGGATGCGATGAACCGCTCCAACCCCTGCCCCCATCTGGGAGCCTACGAGGCCACCAATCCGTGCGTCGCTGGAGATACGTGGGTGGTGACCGACCGAGGACCGGTACAGGTGGAGCACGTTGTTGGAATCCCGGTTCGGGTTCTGGTCAACGGTCATTTCCATCCCACCTCGGGCGAGGGCTTCTTCTGCACCGGGAAGCGGGAGACGCTGGAAATCCGCACCCGACGGGGCTTCCGCCTGACCGTCACCCCGGAGCACCCCCTGCGGGTGGTCACGCGGATAACCCGGTATACGCTGGCATCGGAGTGGCGGCGGGCCGGAGACCTGAACGTGGGCGACCGGGTTTTCCTGGGGGAGCACCGGGACGCCACGTGGGGCGGACGCGGAACCTGGGAGGAGGGCTACCTGCTGGGGCTCCTGGTCGGCGACGGGACCTTTGCCGACAGTCGGGCCGTCATTTCCGTATGGGGAGAAGGGCCGGGCCCCGAGGCGATTCGCCAGAAGGTAGAATCCATCCTCAGCCACTTTCCCCATCGGGCCGATTTTCAGGGCTTCGCCCGAATCCCGGAGCGAGGCGAGTATCGCCTCCGCTCCAGGGCTCTTTACAACCTGGCCCGCGCCTATGGCCTCTCTGGGGAGTCTAAAGGCATTACACCGGAGATAGAGCAAACCAGCAGCGACTTCCATATGGGTTTCCTCTGCGGCCTCTTTGACACGGACGGGACCGTTCTCGGAAGCCAGCGGAAGGGCCTCTCGGTCCGCCTGGCCCAGTCCGACCTCTCCATGTTGGAAGCGGTACAGCGGATGCTCCACCGGCTGGGCATCGTCTCCACCATCTACCGGAACCGGCGGAAAGGGAGAACTTCTCTGCTTCCGGACAGCAAGGGCGGTGTACGGCTATACCCGGTCCGCCCTCAGCATGAACTGGTCATCAGCGGGGAAAATCTGGCCTGGTTCGCCCAGCGGGTCGGCTTCGTCCACGAAGAGAAAGCCGCCCGGCTGCGCCAGGGTCTGGAAACCTACCGTCGGCGGATGAACCGGGAGCGGTTTGTGGACGAAATCGTCGCGATAGAGCCGCGCGGCCGGACCCGGGTGTACGACGCGCGGGTGCCCGGCGTCCACGCCTTTGACGCCAACGGCTTCTACGTCCACAACTGCGGCGAACAACCCCTGCTCCCCTACGAGAACTGCTGTTTGGGTTCCATCAACCTGGCCCGGCATGTCGTGCAGGCCGATGGCAGCGCCCGCATAGACTGGGACCTTCTCCGGCAGACGGTGGAACAGGCCGTCCGCTTCCTGGACGACGTGGTGGATGCCAACGCCTACGTTCCCGCCATCCCCCAACTGAAAGAGGCGGCCCAGCGTACCCGCCGCATCGGTCTGGGCATTATGGCCCTGGGCGACGTGATGTACATGCTGGGCGTCCGCTACGGCAGCGAGGAGGCGCAGGAACTGGCCTCGCAGATGATGGAATTCATCCGCTACCACGCGATGCGGGCCAGCATCGCGCTGGCCCGGGAGCGGGGCCCCTTCCCGGCCATCCGGGGGAGCGTCTACGACCCCGAAGACCTGCGCTGGACCCCGCCAATCCCGCTGGTCCCCTACACCCGTCTGGAGAAGTGGGGACGGCCCCCGCTGGACTGGGGGGAGGTTCTGGACGGCATCCGTCGGTACGGCATCCGCAACGCGGCCCAACTGACCATCGCGCCAACCGGCACCATCGCCACTATCGCAGGCTGCGAGGCGTACGGCTGCGAACCCGTCTACGCTCTGGCCTACACCCGCAAGGTCCACGACGAGGGGCGGGAGATAGAACTCCGCTACGTCAGCCCCCTCTTCCTGCAGGCCCTGGAACGGGCGGGGATAGACGAACCGACCCGGGAGAAAATCCTGGAACAGGTCCTTTACACGGGCAGTTGCCAGGACGTCCCGGAGGTGCCGCCGGAAATCCGCCACGTCTTTGTAGTGGCCGGGGACATCCCGGAAGAGGAGCACGTGCGGATGCAGGCGGCGCTGCAGGCGTTTGTGGATGCGGCGATCTCCAAGACTATCAACTTCCCCGCTGACGCCACCCCCGAAGATGTGGCCCGCGCCTACATACTGGCCTGGAAACTGGGTTGCAAGGGGCTGACCGTCTATGTGACCGGCTCCCGGGAGAAGGTGGTCCTGGAAACAGAAGCGGTCCGGAAGGCCCGCGAGGCCCAGGCTGGAGCGCCGGTCGGAACGCCCCCGACCGCTCCCCCGCTGATGCCCGTCCGACCACGCCCTCACGTCCTGCAGGGGCAGACCTATCGCATCAATACCCCCCTTGGGACGGCCTATGTCACCGTGAATTGTAATGGGGAGGGGGAGCCCTTTGAGGTCTTCCTGAACGTGGGCAAGGCCGGGTCGGATACGGCGGCGGTGGCGGAGGCGATTGGACGGCTCATCTCCCTGATTCTGCGGGTACCCTCTCCCCTTCCAGCCCGGCGCCGTCTCCAACAGGTGGTGAAGCAACTGCGGGGAATTGGGGGCGGCCGTCCCACCGGCTTCGGGCGGGACCGGGTGCAATCCCTGCCCGACGGCGTCGCTCAGGTGCTGGCGGAGTTTCTGGGGCTGGCGGCTCCTCCGGAACAACCGGCCGCGGCCCAACTCCCGCTGTTCCCTCTGGGCGACCTCTGCCCCGAATGCGGCCACGCGACGCTGGTGAATGAGGAAGGATGTCGCCGCTGCTATACCTGTGGGTACTCCGAGTGCTGACTGGAACAGGAAACAGGAAACCAGGGCTTATCAACGCTCTAACGAAGATGCTCGTAGTAAGCCCCGAAGCGAAGCGGAGTGGCGTCCAAAAGGCTCGGAACGGCACTCCGCTGGCGCTCCGTGCCTGACTACGAACGAAAAATATTAGAGCGCTGATAAGCCCTGCGGAAACAGCGCGCACTTGACGATAGGGGGCTTTGTGGTAAAATACATATATGAGTCCACTGCAAAAACTCATCGCAGAGAACGCAGAGAGCGCAGAGGTTTTCTTTAATATTGCTCTGCGTACTCTGCGATCTCTGCGATAAAGAACCCTTTT
>JAGHZG010000143.1 GCA_017743275.1 Chloroflexota bacterium
CTGAACGAATCCCAAACGAACGCCGGGCGCCCGTTCGGGCGCCCGGCGTCCTCTTTCCAGACCAGACCCCTCCGCCGACTACCCGGCCTTCCCTTTCAGCGCCTCCTCTATCCGCGCCAGAAGCCGATCCGGGTCTATCGGCTTGTGGATCCACTCGTCCACCGGGATATACTCCCCTGAAAGTTGCGCCGCCTCCGCGCGCGCCCCTGTCAGCGAAGTTACCATAATCACCGGCACGTCTTTCAACTCCGGATCCTGCGCCATCTCCCGGCTCACATCCAGCCCGTCCAGGATGTAGGACATCATAATGTCCAGCAGCACCAGGTCCGGCTTCTCCTTCCGCATCACTTTCAGCGCCTGCTGCCCGCTGGCCGCCGTGACCACCTCGTACCCCTTCCGCTGCAGGATCCGCCGCGTCAGGCCGACAAAATCCGGGTCGTCGTCAACCACCAGTATCTTTGCCATATTCCCCTCCTCTAATGGCCACCCTTATGGGCCGCTTCCCGCTTTTTCGCCTCCCAGATTTCCATTGCCCGCTTGGGGCCGTAGTACCACTTCGCGTGGTGCACCATTGCGTACTCCGCCGACGTTACCCCGAAGCGCATGCTCACCAGCCCGGCCCACATCAGGGGGTGCGCCACCGCCAGGTACAGATGGACCAGGAACATACAGACCGAGACGATCATCGCCAGGTCGTGGAACACCACCAGCCAGCGGAAGATCTCCGGCGGGATCACTCCCTTGCCAAACCACATCGGCACGCCGGTGATGCCGAAGACCGCCCAGGCGACAATCATCACCAGCCCGTTCATCTTCTCCCCGGCGTTGAAGCGGCCCTGGGGCGGCATCGCCTCGTGCCTGCCCAGCAGATAGTAGGCAGGGGCGGCCTTGAGCCAGCCGAGGTCCTCCTTATTGGGCAGGAACTCCCGGATGTTCATCAGCAGCCGACGGGGCTCGAAGATGAAGTAGACAATGGGCAGGAGGCCGAAGATGACCGCGGCAACCCGGTGGACCAGCCGGATAAACAGGCCCGCCTCCCCCTGGGCCAGCGGCTCCAGGAACGGGAAGTAGAGGATCATCCCGGTAATGGCCAGCGGGACGAAAGTGGCGGTATGAATCCAGTGGGCCGCCCGTTCCAGGGTGGTGTACTTGGGAATCCACTGAATCTGAATGACTTCCGGTCTGCCCTTCAGCTGGACGGTCATTTTACTTCCTCCATACGGATCTTACGGCGGACGAAGAGGAAGGTGCCCAGGATGCCCAGGAGCGCGGCGCCGAAGGCCACGTTGCCCAGCGGCTGGATGATCCTCTGCCAGGCCCGGGCAAAGGCCGGTGTCTTCGGCACAGAGGGCAGGCCGTACTCCTCTGGCTCACCCAGGAGGATGCTCAGCCGGCGCAGTCCTCCTGCCTCGTTCTCGCCGTAGATGCGGGCGTTTAGCCCCTGGGCCTGCAATTCCGCCACCCGGGCCCGTGCCCTATCCAGCAGGTCTCCCCGCTTGCCCCAGACCAGCGCGCCCACCGGGCAGACTTCCGCGCAGGACGGCCCGCCGATGCCGCTCCAGAGGCGGTCCTGGCAGAAAGTGCACTTGGCCGATTTTGCCTCCCCGGTGAGGAGATTGGCAACCTGCAGATGGGGGACGCCGTAGGGGCAGAACTGAGTACAGTAGCCGCAGCCGTTGCATTTCTGCCGGTCCAGGGCGACGAACCCCAGCGGGTCGTGAAAGAGCGCGCGGGTCGGGCAAACCTCCACACAGGCGGCGTCGGTGCAGTGCATACACTGATAGTTGAAGAAATGCCACCCCACCTCGGTCCGCCGGAGTTTGATGATGTTCCAGGTGATAGCGGAGAGATCCCGCGGCGATTCGTAGATGCCCAGCGGGTCGGTGCTCTCGTTGGGCAGTTTGTTCCAGCGCTTACAGGCCATCTGGCAGGCCTTGCAGCCGACGCACTTGACCGGGTCGTAGAGGATGGCTACGTTGTCGGGAGAAGCGACGGAGGGTGCGGCTGCCGCCGCGCGGGCGCCAACCAGGGAGATGCCCAGCCCCAGCGCGGAGAGGCCCAGAAACTCCCGCCGATGGATCGCCAGTTTGGGAGATGGTCTGTTGTTCATATCTCACCCCTCCTGGTGGGTTGAATGCCCCACCGCTGTAGTTCCGCCAGAACGTTCTGGACCACGGTTTCCACCTGAGCGGCGACGGCAGGGGACAACTCCAGTCCCACTTCCAGGGAGGCTGGCTGGATGCCCCAGAGGATCAGTTCGGCGGGATATCGGCCCATCAGACGGGCCGCCGCCAGCAGGTCGCTCACCCCCATCTGATGGGGGGAATACTTCAGGTTCAGGACTGCGGGGACTTCCTCTCCCGCCAGCCGGGCCACCGTCCCCGGCGGGGCGTCCATCTGGACGGCGTCCACGATCAGCAGCCGGTCCGTATCCTCCACGTAGGGGAGCAGGTCCAGCCCCAGCGTCCCGCCGTCCAGGATTTCCACCTCCTGCGGGAACTGATACCGTTCCCGCAGGAGGCGGACGACGTGGACACCCACGCCCTCGTCGCTCAGGAGAATGTTGCCCAGTCCCAGGACCAGCGTCTTCACAGGCAGGTCCAGTCGTTCAGGCGGATGCAGGTCACCTCCCGGCCGTGCGCGTCCAGGATGTGGACGCCACAGGCCATGCACGGGTCAAAGGAGTGGATGGTGCGCAGGATTTCTATGGGCCGCTCCGGATCGGCGATGGGCGTCCCCACCAGGGCGGCCTCATAGGCCCCTGGCTGGCCCTTCGGGTCTCGCGGCGAGGAGTTCCAGGTGGAGGGAACCACGGCCTGGTAGTTGGCAATCTTGCCGTCCACGATGCGGACCCAATGGCCCAGCGCGCCCCGTGGGGCCTCGTGCCATCCCCAACCCTGGGCCTCCTTCGGCCAGGTGGCGGGATCCCACTTCTCTCCGTTGTGGATCTGGAGGTCGCCGCGGGCCATGTTTTCGGCCAGTTCGTCCACCCAGGCGTTCAGTTGCTCGGCGACCACCAGCGTTTCAATGCCGCGCGCCGCGGTGCGGCCCAGGGTGGAGAAGAGAGCCTCCGGTCCCACGCCCAGTTGCTTCAGCACCCCGTCCACCAGTTCCTTCACCCG
Organism: Chloroflexota bacterium; assembly: GCA_017743275.1. GTDB lineage: Bacteria > Chloroflexota > Anaerolineae > B4-G1 > DUEL01 > SpSt-77. Next base: position 3,123 of record JAGHZG010000143.1, read on the forward strand.
CTTGTGGCCGGAGGCGTAGGCCACCAGCATTCGGGCCAGGGGGCCCACCTCCATCGGTTTATCGTCGTAGCGGGGGGCTTTCATCCAGGTGTACTTCCCGTCGGTGTCCAGGTACTGGTAGGGAGGCTTGGGGCCGGTGTAGTTGGGGGTCGTCTCCCCTTCCCACGGGTGTTTGGCCACCCGGTCACCTTCGGCGTACTGATACCAGGAATGGGTCACGTACTCGGCGATCTTCTTCTGGTCCACCGGATAGACCTGGCTCAGGTCCCGGTTGAGAATGACCCCCGAGGGGAGGAAGAGGTTGCCCGCCCGGTCGGGGTAGTCTCCGTAGGCCAGAAAGTTGCCCAACCCCTCGCCGATGGTGGTCCATTCATCCTTGTAGTAGGAGGCGATCGCCAGAAGGTCAGGGATGTAGACCTGCTGGACAAACTGGAGGGCCTTCGTGAAGAGCCGCTTCAGGAAGGCCAGTTTGTCGGCGTTCAGCGCGGTCTCGCTATCGGGATCCACGGGGATCGCCATGCCGCCCACCAGGTAGGTCTGGGGATGGGGGTTCTTGCCGCCCAGGATGGCATGGGCCCGGATGACATCCCGCTGCCAGTCCAGCGCCTCCAGGTAGTGGGCTACGGCCATCAGATTGGCCTCGGGGGGAAGTCGGTAGGCGGGGTGGCCCCAGTAGCCGTTGGCAAAGATACCCAGTTGGCCGCTGCGCACAAAGGCATCCAGTTTCCCCTTGAGGGTGCGGAAATAGTCGGGGCTGGAGTTGGGCCAGTCGGAGATGGACTGGGCCAGTTGCGCCGTCTTGTTGGGGTCCGCTTTCAGCGCGCTGACCACATCCACCCAGTCCAGGGCGTGGAGGTGATAGAAGTGGATGACGTGGTCCTGGACGTACTGAATACCGCCAATCAAGTTCCGGATGATCCGGGCATTATCCGGAATGAGAATTCCCAGGGCATTTTCTACGCTTCGCACGGAAGCGACGGCATGCACCGTCGTTCAGACCCCTCATATCCGCTGGGCCATCAGCCAGGCCTCCCGGGGGTCGCGGCCTTTCAGGATGATCTCCAGTCCCCGAAACGCGGTGCTGGAAGCCCAGGCCTCAACAATCCGGCCGTCTTCCACCCGGGCCTCAATGCGCAGATGGCCCTCTATGCGAGTGATGGGATCAACCACGATTTTCTGGGCCATTTCATACCTCCAGGGTTATTCTTCCTTCTTGTACAGTTGGCTCACTGCCACCGCACCGGCCACACCAGCGGCCACGCCGACGGCGGCGCCGATGACACCCGCCGTCACCGGGGACATGCCCTTTTCGGGCTCCACCTCGGGGTAAGTGGTGGGCGGCGTCAGGGCATGGATGGGGACGGGCTGGTACGCGGGCATCTCCCAGAAGTTGGGGGCCGCGCAGGCGATACAACCGTGCCCGGCGCCCACGGGCCAACTGGTCCCCTCGTTCCAGCGGATAGAAGGACAGTTCATAAAGGCCACAGGCCCCTTGCAGCCCATCCGGTAGAGGCACCAGCCCTTGCGGTGGCCCTCGTCTCCCCAGGCCTCCACGAACTCTCCGGCATCAAAGTGGCCGCACCGTTCGCAGTTATCGTGAATACGGCGGCCGTGGGCGAAGAGGGGCCGGCCCAGGTCGTCCAGCGCAGGCAGTTCCTTAAAGGTGAGGTAGTGGACCACCGCGGCGGTCAGGTTGTCCGCGTTCGGCGGACAACCGGGCAGATTGACGATGGGAACGCCAGAGATAATATCCTTTACCCCTTTGGCACCGGTGGGGTTCGGGGTGGTGGCCGGCCAGCCGCCGTAGAAGGCGCAGGCGCCCACGGTGATGATGGCCGCCGTATGGGCGGCAACCTCCCGGAGAATCTCCAACGCGGAGCGCCCTCCAATGCAGCAGTAGACCCCGTCGTCGGCGGTGGGGATGGCACCCTCCACAATAGTGAGGTAGCCACCCTCTTTGATGGTATCCTGGAGGGACTTTTCAGCCGCATGGCCAGCGGGAGCCATAATGGTCTCGCTGTAGTTCAGGGAGAGGATGTCCAGCACCAGTTCGGCAACGGTGGGGCGGTTGGCCCGCAGGAGGGATTCGGTGCAGCCGGTGCAACCCTGGAATTCCAGCCACACTACGGCGGGGCGCCGGGCCGTCTCCAGCGCCCGGGCGATTTTGGCCGTCTGCTCCACCGGGAGGGCCAGGACACCAGCCATCATGGTGCAGAACTTCAGAAACTCCCGGCGGGTGATGCCCCGGACGGCCAGTTCTTCCGCTATGCTCATCGTGGGACTCATCAAGGCACCTCCCTCTAA
>JAGHZG010000144.1 GCA_017743275.1 Chloroflexota bacterium
GCCGATGGCGGACTTCTTCAACGCTCTCCAGCCGGGGCTGGGGTACCTGGTCATCTTCGCCGTCTACGCGGCGCTGTTCTTCCTGTCCATTCTGGCCCTGACGCGTGTGCGGGCAGGGCGGTAGGAGAAACAGACGGGCCAGGCAACTATCTGTCAGGGAGCCTCTGGGCGAGCGCCCTCCAGGACGCGGCAAAGGATGCCTCTGTAGCGCAGGCCGCCAGGCCTGCATACAGGCTGACAGCCTGCGCCACGTTACCTCCAAACCAATCCGGGCAGGTGGTTACCGGGCCAGGCACATTGGGCGTGCCTGGCCCGTCCGTTTATCCCTCCAGAAACTCCCGGATGGCCGCTCCCACTTCCGCCGGGCGCTCCAGCGGCACCATGTGCCCGGCGTCCGGGATGACGACGAAGCGGGCATGGGGGAGCAGCCGTTCCATTCGTTTCTGGGCCTGAGGGAAGAAAGTCTGGGAGTGTTCCCCCCGGACCACCAGGGTTGGGGCACGCAGGCGGGGGATGGCCCGCCAGACGTCGGTGGGGATGGTGGAGAAGATGCGCGCCTCCCACTCCGGCGGATAGACCAGTTCCACCCCGCCGTCGGGCCGCTGGCGGGTACCGGCCTCCACATAGGCCCAGAGGCTTTCATCGGGCCAGGTGGCGAAAAAGGGTTTGGTCCGGAAGTACTCGTAGCAGGACTGCCGGTCGGGCCAGGTGCGCCGACGGTAGAGGGCTCCCCGAACCAGCGCCGGGCGCGGCGTCAGGCCGATCCAGCGCATGACCTGGGCCAGCCGCAGCCAGTGGGGCGGGAGGATGACCGGGTCTATCAGGACGACGGCCCGGAAGAGGTCGGGGCGGTCCACGGCGGCCCAGAGGGTCATCACGCCCCCCATGGAGTGGCCGACGCCGATGATTCCCCGCAACCCCAGCCCGTCCAGTCCCCGAATCAGGTCGTCGGCCAGGGGGCGCCAGCCGTTGACCTCTTCGGGACGGCTGCCGGGCCAGAGCGGGCGTGCGGGCAGGCCGATGACCCGGTAGCGGTCGGTGAGGGTCGCCGCCAGCGGGCGGTAGGTGCCCGGCGGGAAGCCGTTGGCATGGGCGATATGCAGGACGGAGCCGTCCCCGCCGAATTCATAGACGTCAGGCACTGCTCCGTATTCCGGGTTGTGGGCACGGTGTGCCATATACCTGCGTCCCGCTCTCCTTGCAGATACCGTAGCGCAGGCTGTCAGCCTGCATACAGGCCTGGCGGCCTGCGCTACAGGGGCAAGCCTTCGCCGCGTCTTGGATTGCGCTTGCCCGGAGGCTCCCTGGTAAGTAGTTACCGAAAATGCTCGTAGTGAGCCACGAAGCGCAGCGGAGTGGCGTTGCAAAGGCCCAGAACGGCACTCCGCTGGCGCTTCGTGCCTGACTACGAACGAAAAAGCGTTGATAACCTCTGCCTCCGCTCTGACCCCCGCCCTTTGCCCCCTGCTCCCCTGCTCCCTGCGACCTGCTCCCCTGCTCCCTGCGACCTGCTCCCTGCTCCCTGCGACTTGCGACCTGCGCTCTGTCAGTATGCTCCCTCCCCCAGCAACACCTTCGGGATGGTGCGCATCAGAATTTTGAAGTCCAGCCAGAGGGACCAGTTCTCAATGTAGTAGATGTCCAGGAGCACCATTTCGTCAAAGGAGAGACGGCTGCGGCCGCTGACCTGCCAGAGACCGGTCATCCCCGGCGGGGCCTCCAGCCGCTTCTTGTGCCACTCTTGGTACTTCTCCACTTCTGCCGGAATGGGTGGGCGGGGGCCGATCAGACTCATCTCCCCCCGCAGGACGTTCACCAACTGCGGCAACTCGTCCATGCTGAGGCGGCGCAGAATCCGGCCGACGCGCGTCAGCCGGGGGTCGTCCCGAATCTTGAAGATGGGGCCGTCGGCCTCGTTTATGTCCGCCAGCATATCCTGCTGCTCCTCGGCCCCCACGTGCATGGAGCGGAACTTGTACATTTCAAAATGGCGCCCTCGCAATCCCACCCGCGTCTGGCGGAAGATGATGGGACCGGGACTATCCAGCCGGATGGCCAGGGCAATGAGCAGGAAGAGCGGGGCGCCCAGCAACAATCCCATGGTCGCCAACGTGACATCTATCAGCCGCTTTACGAAAAGGGCCCCCTTGCTGATGGCGACCGACCGCACGCCGATGAGGGGCACCCCGCCCAGGTCCTCCACGTTCACCTGCGTCAGACTCATCTGGAACAGGTCGGGGACGATGCGGGGGCGCACCCGGCGCCTCTCGCACTCCCGCACAATGCCCAGGATTTTACGGTGGTACATCCAGGGCAGGGTGATGATGACCTCGTCGGGCCGTTCTTCGTCCAGGATGGCCGGCAGGTTATCCAGGGGGCCCAGTGCCTTGAAGCGCCCGATGTCGGTATACCCCTTCTCGGGGTTATCATCCACAAAGCCGACGACGCGGTAGCCCAGGTCCGGACGGGCGACGATGGTGCGCATAACGGTCCGCCCAATCTCCCCGGCGCCGACAATGACGACCCGCTTGATGCCGATCCCGCGCCTGCGCAAGTACGCGATGGCGATGCCCTGCGCGCCGCGCACCAGCGCCAGCAGCAGAATGGTCAGCAGGCCGACCTCTATAAGCATGGCGCGGGAGTAATAGCGGGGCCGGAAGACGAAGGTGATCGCCAGCATCAGCACCGTCACCTTCGCCGTGGCGTTGGTGATCCGGTAGACCTGGTCCATCCAGGAGCGGGGCCAGGTCCGGTACACCCCGTCTACCACGAAAAAGACCGGCGTCAGGATGACGTAGAGGATCAGGAACGGGAGGTAGGCGGAAAGGGGCGCGTCGTAGGCGACGTCCAGGAACCAGCGCAGGTCATAGCGCACCCAGTAGCCCGCCAGGAAGGCAACAATGATGGTGACGACGTCCAGCAGGGCCACCCACCCGGGCACACGGCCGTTTCGGCTCATGATCTCCCTCCCACAGCCTCCTGGTAAACGGTAACCGTATCGGCAGCGGTACGGGGCCAGGAGAAGCGGGCCGCGTGCTCCAGTCCCCGTTGCCGCAACGTCTCCCGCAGGGTCTCATCGGTCAGCAGACGATGGAGGCCGTCGGCGATGGCCTCCACGTCGGTCGGGTCCACCAGGAGCGCGCCGTCCCCGGCGGCCTCCGGCAGGGCAGAGACGGAGGATGTCAGCACGGGGATGCCGCAGGCCTGGGCCTCCAGTACCGGCAGGCCAAAGCCCTCGTAGAGGGACGGGTAGGCGAAAGCCTGGGCGGCGTTGTACCAGAAGGGGAGTTCGTCGTTGGGGACGTAGCCAGGGAAGTAGACGCGGGAGGAGAGCCCCCATCGCTCCACGGTGGCGAAAATCTCGTCGTCGTACCAGCCCCGGGCGCCGGCCAGCACCAGGGCGGTTTCGGCATCGGCGCCGGAGCGGGCGAACGCCTCTACCAGCCGGACCAGGTTCTTGCGCGGCTCCAGCGTCCCCACGAAGAGGACGAAGCGGGCCGGGAGCCCCCGCCGGGCCCGGAACGCGGCCACCTCCTCCGCCGACAGGGGCCGAAAGATGGGATCCACCCCGTGGTAGACGACGCGGATTTTCTCCCGCGCGATGCCCAGCAGGCGGACCGTCTCCTCGGCGGTATGAGCGGAAACGGCGATGACTCGCCGGGCCTGCCGGACGGAGAGGCGGGTAAACAGGCGCAGGTAGAATCGGTTGGCAGGACGGAAAAGGTACGGGTAGCGCAGAAAACTCAGGTCGTGGACGGTGACGACCACAGGGCAGGGAGCCAGCAGCGGGCCGACGAAGACGGGCCCGTGGGCCAGGTCGGCCCCCGCGGCCCGCAGCGCGCGCCCCTGGGCCAGTTGCTCCCACAGGATCCGCGCCGCGGGCCGGTGGGTGGGCCAGCGGGTGTGGACGGCCCGCAGGGCCGGCGGCCTCTCCCCGCTGCGGGGCCCCAGAAACGCGGTCACCCGACAGCCAGCCTGAGGCAGATAGGTCAGCAGATGGTAGATGTACTGATGGACCCCCGCGCTCCGGTAGGACGGGTCCCCGGAAAGCAAATGGGCGTTAATGGCCACGTGGATGGGCCGTTGCCGGGAATCGTGCATGGCGGCACTATTATACCACGACCGGCACAGATGACCAGAGTTTTGCAGTTTACCGCAGAGCGCGCAGAGGACGTCGGATAGACCGCCGGGTAGAGGCGACGCATGCCCCCTCCGCAGGGGGCGGAAATGGGCGCCCAAGCCGTCTATGGTGGGCAGTTACGGACGCGGAGATTTTGTGGTGGTAACTGTTCAGCCTCACCCCTCCCCCAGCGGCTTCGCCGCTACCCGGGAGGGGTGCCGCCGCAGGTGGCGGGGGTGGGGGTGAGGAAGCCTGAATAGTCAAGGATTTCAATCGGCCTGACGGTTACCCCTCCGCCAGAAACTCCAGCAGGATGCGATTGAACGCATCGGGGTTATCCGCGATGATGCCGTGACCGCTCCCCTCCACGACGACGTGGCGGGCTTCTGGGATTCCCTGCGCCAGGGCGCGCTGGACCGGCGGGGGTACGGTGGTGTCCTCCGCGCCCGTGATCACCAGGACGGGCATCCGCAGTTCGCTCAGGCGGCCCGTTGTGTCAAAGCGCATCAGGGAGCGCATAGCGGACCGGTAGGCGCAGGGGTTGGTCTGAGTGATGCGCCGGACGATGTTCTCCCGCAGACGTTGCTGGTCGGGGTGAGGGAAGAGTCGCCGGGCCACCATTTCGGCCTGCCGCTCGGGGCCGATAAAGCGGGCCAAGACCGCTCGCGCCAGGAAGTAGAGCCAGTCGCTCAGGCTCTGGGGGCGCAGGCGGGCGAAGGTGTTGACCAGCACCAGACGCCGCACCATTTCAGGGTGGTCCAGCGCCAGTTGCTGGGCCACGGTCCCACCCATAGAGATGCCCACGACGTGGGCCGGAACCGCGCTCATTCGTTCCAGGAACAGCGCCATATCCCCGGCCATGGCCTGGACGGTCACTTCGGGCGGGGCGCTGGAACGGCCGAAGCCCCGCATATCGGGGGCCAGCACCCGGTAACCGGCCCGGGCCAGGGGGCCGAACTGGAGGAGCCAGTCCCCACCGGCGGAGCCCAGGCCGTGCAGCAGGAGGACGGGCGGCGCGCCGGCCGGGTTCACTTCTTCGTAGTGAAGGCAGAGAAAGTCCGAAAGGTCTATCGCGGGCATGGGTTCACCTCTGGGTCGTTTCGGGTTGACTGGAGAAAAATTGCTAAAGACAAAAAACCAATGGCAATTCGTGTCGGACGGCGGACGGGTTTCAGGGCTGAGATGGGGTCCCCGAATCCCCATCGCTCAAGATAGACAGCAGGTGGGCAGTATCCACCCGACGGGTCTGCTGGACGGCGCGCCGTTTGCGGAGCATGCGGGGGATGCCCAGGAGGCCCGCCAG